>VGZO01000039.1 GCA_016872555.1 Planctomycetota bacterium | reverse complement strand
CGGCGACGTCGGCGCGGTCACGGTCTCCGTCGGCGGGTTCGCCGGATTCATCAAGGCGCACCGAGACGTGGCGGGGGTGCGTGCGTTCGGCGCCGTCGCCGGCCTCGGCGGCGGGGGCACCACCGGCGTGCCGGCGCTGGCCATCCAGGCCGGACGCAACGTCGGCAACGTCGAGTCGGTGTCGGCGGAGATCGACGCCCTGATCCAGGCGGGCGGGTCGATCGGCGACGTCACCGCCGCGGGCAACCTCACCGCCGGGCTCCTGGCCACGTCGGGTTCGATCGGTTCGATCACCTCGTCGGCCGGGTTCATCGAGAGCCCGTCGATCCAGGCGGGCGGCAGCATCGGGCCGGTGTCGGCCTACGGCGGCTTGCTCGCCACGTCGATCGTCGCCGGTGGTTCGCTCGGCCGGATCGACGCCCGCGTCGGCACGATCGAACTTTGCTACTTCCGCGCCACCGACATCGCCGGGATCGCGATCGTCGACGGCACCCTGCAGACCACGTCGATCGTCGCCAGTGGCTCGATCGGCGACATCGAGACGTTCGGCAGCATCGCCGGCCTGGGCATTTCCGACGTCAGTATCTCGGCCGAGGGCGCCGTCGGCCGGGTGGTCGGGCGGACGCACACCGGGTTCGGGATCAAGGGGCTCAAGCTCGACGCCGGCGGCACCGTCGCGGAGATCCGCGGTGTGTCGTACGGCCAGTTCGGCAGCCTCGGCGGCGGTGGCATCGTCGACGCCAATGTGGTGGCCGGCGGCATCGGATCGGTGTTCGGCGTCGGCTCGGGAGGCAGGGGGATCGAGAATTCGTCGTTCGTCACGCGCACGGTCCTCGATCCATCGGGCGTTCCGGACCGCAGCGCCGGCCTGATCGGCACTGTCTCCGGCCGCGGCTGGCTCGGCGGCCTCGTGAACGTCACCGTCGTCGCTCACTCCGACATCGGTACGATCTCCGGGGTCGCCGAACTGCGCGGCACCGGGATCGCACGTGGCTCCTACGACTCCCACTACGGCCGTATCGGGGCGATCGTCGCCGCCGGTGGTCCGGGCGAGGGCGGCATGGGGATCGATGCGAGCCGGTTCCAGGCGACCGATCTGGAGTTCGGTGGCATCGGCCGTGTGACCGCGTCGGCGAGCGCCGGCGGCCGTCACGCGATCTTCGACACCAAGATCCTCGCCGGGGGCAGCGGCATCGGTCCGGTGCGTGCGACCGTCCATGGCGGGGTCGATGGGAGCGGCATCGTCTTCGGCGAGATCCGCTCGTATGCCGGGCCGATCGCCTCGCTCGACGTCGTCGTCCGCTCGACGGAGGGCGAGGGGATCGTCAACGGCAAGGTGCAGGCGTCGGGTGATCTGGGGGCGCTGCGGGTCACGACGCTCGCCAAGACCGCGATCGCGCGGGGCGAGTTCACGTCGCGCGGCTCGTTCGGCCCGATCCGCGCCGAAGCGCAGAAGGGGGGCGTGGCGATTGACGGGGCGACGTTCTCGGCCCTCGGCCGGATCGCCGATCCTGCCGATCCGTCGTCGTGGGACGCCGATCCACTGGGCAATTTCGGCACGGTCACCGCGATCGCCGGGGGCACGGCCACCGACGCCCGTGGGATCGTCGATTCGACGTTCACGGCGATCGGCGGGTTCGGCAAGATCCTCGCCACGAGCCGGGGCGGCGCGGCCGTGACCGGCTCGACGTTCACCGCCGACAGCGACGGCAACGACGTCGGCTCGTTCGTCGCCATCGAGGCGATCAATACCGGCCGCCAGAAGGCCGATTCGGTCGGGATCAAGGATTCGACGTTCACCGGCGCCGGTATCGGGCCGGTGACTGCCCGGATCGTCACGATCGAAGGAGGTGAGGCGATCACCGGGTCCTCGTTCGAGGCGACGACCGCCATGTACGACGGTCTCGGCAACTTCGACGACACCGGCTCGATCGGCGCCGTCACCGTGACCAGTGCCGCGTCGGGCTTCGGCGGGATCGTCGGCAGCAAGGTGCTCGCCGGCGCCGCCGGGAGGATCGTCTCGGTCGCCGTCACCAGCGCCTCGGGGATCGGCATCGTCGACAGCACGTTCTCCGCGACGCGGGCCGACGTCGACCAAAACCGGTTCACCGGGTCGATCGGGCCGGTGACGGTGAACACCGGCCGGGCCGCGCGGGCGACGGCGAACACCGCCGGTATCCGCAACTCTTCGTTCGAGGCTCTGGCCGGCATCGGGGCGGTGACCGTGGATTCGATCGGCACGGGGATCGACGGCGCGACGTTCGATGCCGACGCCGACTTCGGCGGGATCGGCGACGTGCGCGGCAATCTCGGAGCGCTGACGGTCCGGGTGCCGGGGCGCAACGCCAGCGGTGTGATCGACAGCACGTTCACCGGGGCGAATCTCGGCGCGATCTCCGTGCGCCTGGCCGACAACGCCCTCACCGCCGGCGACGCGGTGGCCAACAGCACGTTCACGGCGCTGGCGGGCAGCATCGGCACCGTCACCGTCGTCCACGCCCGCGGGCTCTCGCCGACGACGCCCGGCACCGGCCTGGCGATTCGCGACTCGGTCTTCGAGGCGGTGACCGCGATCGGGGCGGTGTCGATCACCGGCCCGACATCGGGGGCGGAGTTCATCGTCACCGGTGGGCCGGTGATGCTGCGGGTGGCGGGCACCCCGTCGATCGCCTCGATCATGATCCGCGGCGCGAGCACCACCGGCGCCAGATTCCGCACGCCGGCGGGCATCGGCCCGGTCACGCTCTGGAACCTGCCGACGGGCGCCGTGGCTCGGGTGACGCTCGAGGCCGCCAGCGTGGGCGATCTGTCGGTCGGCTCGAGTGCGGCCAATGCCGACGTCCGGATCACGACCACGGCCGCCACACTCGCGTCGGTGTCGGCCGGCGGGGATCTCACGCTTGCCGCCTCGTCGCTCGAGACCGTGGGCAACTTCTTCGTCGGTGGCCGGCTGACGCTGCTCGACGCCGGGTTGCGGCAGCTGCGCACGGTGTCGGGGTCGTTCTCGGTCGGGTCGTTGGCGACGACGTCGTCGACCGTGTCGATCGGCGCGCCGGGGAGCCTCACGAGTACGATCGGTGCGATCCGGATCACCGCCGCCAATGCCGGAAGCGGCGTCTACGAGTTCGCCTTCGCCAACTATCTCGGCAGTCCCAACGCCGTCGTCGGCGGCGTGGCCGCGATGGCCACGCCCGCACCGGGAACGCTCGTCAACGGCGTGCGGCTCGTGCGCGGGTGAGCGCGGGGGGCACCGCCGGGTTCCCGATCGACCGGCTCTGGTACGCTGCCGCGGTGCGGGCCGGTCGGCGGTTCGCCTTCGATGCGCGAGCCGCGAGGAGCCCGCGATGGCTTGGGTCGTCCTGTTCGTGATCGCCTGCTGCCTCGTGCCCGCCGCCCGCGCGGAGCCGCTCACCGAGACCCGGGCCGTGGCGTTCGCCCGGCTCGCGATGGCGGGGATCGCGAAGGAGTATCCCAACAAGCCGGCCGACGTCCTCGAGGGGGATGGCGACGTGCGCCCGCCGCGCTCGGTCCATCCCGCGTTCTACGGCTGCTACGACTGGCACTCCGCCGTCCACGGCCACTGGATGCTCGTCCGCCTCCTGCGGACCGTCCCGGGGCTGCCGATCGAAGGGGAGATCCGCGCGGCGCTGGCCGCCAACCTGACCACCGCCAACCTCGAGGCCGAGGCGGCATTCTTCGCCCGGCCCGGCTCGAAATCGTACGAGCGCCCCTACGGCTGGGCCTGGCTCCTCAAGCTCGCCGAGGAGGTCCACGACTGGGACGATCCGCAGGGGCGGGAATGGAACGCCGCCCTGCGTCCGCTGGCCGACGTGATCGTGAATGGCTACCTCGCCTACTACCCGAAGCAGACCTACCCGACGCGGAGCGGCGTCCATTCGAGCACCGCGTTCGGCCTCGCCTTCGCCCTCGACTACGCGCGGGCCGTCGGCCACGCCGACCTCCAGCGCCTCGTCGTCGAGCGGAGCGGCGCGTATTTCGGCCGCGACGAACGGCTCCCCGCCGCGTGGGAGCCGGACGGCGTCGACTTCTTTTCGCCGAGCCTGATGGAAGCCGATCTGATGCGGCGCGTCCTGCCGGCGGAGGAGTTTCGCCGCTGGTTCGCCCGGGCGCTGCCCGACGTGGCCGTCGGGGGGCCGCCGAGCCTGATGGCGCCGGCGACCGTCGCCGACCGCAGCGATCCGCAGATCGTCCACCTCGATGGCCTCAACCTCAGCCGGGCGTGGTGCATGCGGAACATCGCCGGCTCGTTTCCCGAGGGGGATCCGCTCCGCCGCACGCTCGCCGACGCTGCCGACCGCCATGCCGCCGCTGCGCTGCCGCACGTCGCCAGCGGCGACTACGCCGGCGAGCACTGGCTGGCGTCGTTCGCGACGCTGCTGCTCACCGGGGGGCGCTGAACAGGCGTCGGCCGCCGCTCACCCGAGGATCGGCAGGACGGCGCCGCCGTCGAGGAGATCGTAGGGGCGGCCGAGGGGATCGACCGCGGCGAGGTCGGTGATCCCCAGCGCCGCGTACACGGTCCGGGCGACGTCGGCGGGATGCACCGGCGAGCCGGCGGGGTACTCGCCGCGCGGATCGGTGCGGCCGTGGACCGTGCCGCCCCGCACCCCGCCGCCGGCGAAGACCACGCTCATGCACGCCGTCCAGTGGTCGCGGCCGGCGCCCTTCACGCCGCCGGAGCGGGGATCGCCGATCCGCGGCTTGCGCCCCATCTCGCTGGTCACCAGCAACAGCGTCGAATCGAGCAGCCCGCGGTCGGCGAGGTCCGCCACGAGCGCCGAGAAGGCGCGGTCGAACTCGGGGAGGAGGTTGTCGCGGAGGCAGGCGAAATTGGCGGCGTGAGTGTCCCAGCCGCCGCCGCTGGCGCACTTCTTCGACACCACCTCGTCTTCCTCCGACCAGAAGACGGTGATGAACGGCACGCCGGCTTCGACGAGCCGCCGGGCCATCAACAGGCTCGTGCCGTTGATCGTCGGGCCGTAGCGTTCGCGCAGGGAGGCCGGTTCACGCCCGATGTCGAAGGCGCCGGCCGTGCCGGCGGCGGCGAGCAGCTCGAACGTGCGCTGCTGCTGCCGCGAATAGGTGCCGACCGCCGCCTCGTGGTCGAGGCCCCGGCGCAGCGAATCGAGCGACTCGAGGAGCACGCGCCGGTCGGACAAGCGCCGCATGCCGTCGGCCTCGACGACGAGGTCGGGCACGGTGAACGACAGCGGGTCGGCGAAGTCCCCCTTGAGGAAGAACGGATCATGTTCGCGGCCGAGCCGGCCGGCGAACTGGCCGGGACGGGTGTACGGCGGCTTGCTCGGGCGGTAGGGGAGCGTGAACGTCTGGGGCAGCGACGGATGGCGCGGGCGCCGGGCACCGACGACGCAGCCGATCGAGGGCCAGTCGTCGGGCTGCGGGCGGCGGTCGTTGCCCTGCGTGCGGAACGTGAGGTCAGGGGCGTGGCCGGTGAGGTTGAAGTAGTAGCCGGCGTGGTGGTCGCCGGTCGCCTGCCCGCCGTCGGTGAGGCCGTGGACGAGCGCCAGATGCTTCGCTTCGCGGGCCAGCAGCGGCATGTGCTCGCAGATCGTGACGCCGTCGGCGCCGGTGGCGATCGGACGGAACTCGCCGCGGAACTCCGACGGCGCGTCCGGCTTCATGTCCCACATGTCGACGTGGGACGAGCCGCCGCAGAGGAAGAACAGGATCGCGGAGCGTGCCTGGCCGGTCGCCGCAGCGGCCGTGCCAACCCCGGTCAGGCCAGCGAGCGCCGCGCCCGAGGCCTGGAGGACGGTGCGCCGCGAGGGCCGGCCGGGGAACAGGCTGGTGGGGGGAAAAGTCATCGCGAGGAGCCTCTGCGCGGGGCGGCACCCGGGCGGAAGGATACCAGCCGGCGGGCTCGGGCCCGGAGGCCTCCTTCCAGTGGATGCGCAACCCCGTGGCAGACGGCGTGTTGCGCCCGTGTGGCAGCCGCGCTGCCCGGAGCGGACCGTTCGGGTAAACTTGTAGCCGCCCGTCCGCCGATCCCCAACCGAGAGGGGCGATCGGCACCAGCCCCGATCCGACGGTGCTCGCCTGCGGGCGTTGCCCCCGCCATCCGCTTCTCGCCGGAGACCTTCCGATGCTCCAGATCCGTGGGCGTGCCCTCGGGGCCGGCGGCTTTTGCGACCGTGTCGGCCGCCGGCGGTTCATCGAGATCGGCGGTCTGGGGGCGTTTGGTCTCGGCCTGCCGGCGCTGCTCCGTGCCGAGCATTCCGGTGGTGTTCCTGGCGGCATCAAGGGCAAGCGGTCGGTGATCCTCGTCTGGATGCACGGCGGCCCGTCGCAGCTCGACACGTTCGACATGAAGCCCGAGGCTCCGGCCGAGGTGCGCGGGCCGTTCGAGCCGATCGGCACCAACCTGCCGGGACTCGACATCTGCGAGCTGCTGCCGCGGCACGCCAAGGTGATGGACAAGTGCACGGTGATCCGCAGCTTCTCGCACGGCAACGCCGATCACTGGGCGGCCGCGCACTGGATGCTCACCGGCCGGCTCGGCGCGACAGGCGGCGACCGCAAGCCGCGTTATCCGTCGATGGGGGCGGTGGCCAGCCGGCTCCTCGGTCCGAAACTGCCCGGGGCGCTGGCCGCGGTCAACATGAACGACGGCGGCTTCGGGTTCCACGGCGCCGCCTGGCTCGGCGTCAACCACAACCCGCTCCAGTGTGGGTCGTTCAGCTACGGCAACGAGGCGGGAAGCCTGCCGGCGAGCGACGCCAAGAGCTTCGCGCTGGCCGACGGTCTTTCCGAGAAGCGGCTCATCGACCGGGTCGCCCTCCGCGGCCAGCTCGACGCCCTCAAGCAGCGCGTCGACGAGGAGCGGGTCTTCGACCAGATGGACTCGGTCGAACAGCAGGCGATGGACCTCGTGCTCTCCGGCAAGGTGCGCAAGGCGTTCGATGTCGGCGCGGAGCCGGCCGAGGTTCGCGACCGCTACGGCGCCGGCTGGGGGGAGCAGGCGCTGCTCGCGCGGCGGCTGGTCGAGGCGGGGGTCCGCTACGTCTCGCTCAACACCGGCTACTTCGACGACCATGGCAACATCGGCCCGGCGCTCAAGGACAAGCTCCCGCGCCACGACCGCGCCGTGGGCACGCTGATCGCCGACCTCGCCGAGCGCGGCCTGCTCGACGACACGCTGGTCGTCGTCGCCGGCGAATTCGGCCACACGCCCGTGATCAACAAGGACGCCGGCCGCGACCACTGGCCGCAGGCCCAGAGCATCCTCCTCGCCGGCGGTGGCTACCGGCACGGGCAGGTGATCGGCAGCACCAACGCCAAGGCCGAGCATCCGACCTCGCGGGCGATCGGCGTCGAGGACTTCTGTGCGATCGTCTACCACGCGATGGGGCTGTCGATCGAGGACACCGTGGTCGACCTCACTGGCCGTCCCACGCAGCTCGTGCCGGGCGGCCGGGTCCCGGCGGAACTGCTCTGAACCGCTCCCTTTCCTGACGCCGGGAACGTCGCCATGCCGCGCCTGCCGGGCGGTCGACTCTGCCTGTCGATCGCGTTGGTCCTGGGAACCGCCTGCCCGCTCGCCGCCGAGGGCCCGGCGGGGCGCGATTGGCGTCAGTGGCGCGGGCCGGCGAGCGACGGCCATGCCGTCGGCAGCGGCATCCCCTCGGCATGGTCGTCGTCCGCCAACCTCCTCTGGCGCACGCCGCTGCCGGGCAAGGGGGGAGCGACTCCGTGCGTCGCCGACGGTCGGATCTTCCTCACCAGCAACGACCTGTCGATCGGCGGCGGCGACGGGCTGGTGGTGATGTGCGTGAACGCCGCCGACGGCCGCGTCCTCTGGAAGCGCCCCGTCGCCACCGGCAACCAGGATGCCCGGGCCGGCGAGGGCAACTCCGCGTCGCCGTCGCCGACCACCGACGGGAAGTTCGTCTGGAGCCTGTTCGGCACCGGGATCCTCGCCTGCCACACCGTCGGCGGCGAGGAGCGCTGGCGGATCGACCTCGGCGAGCGCTTCGGGCCGATCGACATCCAGTTCGGTCTGACGTCAACGCCGGTGGTTGACGGCGACGGCCTCTACCTCCAGCTCATCCACGGCCCGATGCGGATGGACGACCCGACGCGCGTCGGCAAGGTGATCCGCCTCGACGCGCGCAGCGGCCGCACGGTGTGGGCGGTCGAGCGCGCCACCGACGCGGCCTTCGAGTGCAAGCATTCCTACGCCTCGCCGCTGCTCTACCGGCACGACGGGCGCGAGTTCCTCGTCGTCCACGGCGCCGACTGCACCACCGGCCACGCCCTGGCCGACGGCCGTGAGCTGTGGCGGTTCGGCGGCCTCAACGGCCCGACCGCGACCAACCCCAAGCCGCACGACGCCACGTTCCGGTTCGTCGCCTCGCCGGGACTCGCCCCGGGGCTGATCGTGCTGCCGACGGCGAAGGGGGGGCCGACGGTGGCGCTCGAGGTGAGCGACCGTCTCGCCGGCGACTGCACGGGGAGGCGCGAGGTGGTGCGCTGGGTCAATCCGCGCACCCCCGACGTCGCCTGCCCGCTCGTCGCCGACGGCCTGGTCTACCTGCTCCACAACGACGGCCAGTTGCAGTGCGTCGATGCCGCCAGCGGGGAGAACGTCTACGTCTCGCGGACGCACACCGGCCAGCACCGCTCGAGCCCGGTGCTCGTCGACGGCAAGCTCTATTTCGGCTCCAACGACGGCTGGGTGTCGGTGGTCCGCGCGGGGCGCGAGTTCGAGCTGGTCGGGTCCGTCGACGTCGGTGAGGCGGTGAGCGCGTCGGCGGTCGTCGCCGACGGCGTGCTCTATCTGCGGTCGGCCGAGGCGCTGTACGCGATCCAGTCGGGCGCGGCGCCCGGCGAGTGATCGACGCGGTCGCGGTCGCCGGTCAGGGGGCGGTTCGGCCCCGGACGGTCAGCCGCGCGATCTCGTCGTCACCGAGTGCGCGGTCGAACACGGTCACCTCGTCGATCCGTCCCTCCCAGTTGGAGTCGTTGTCGCTGCGGCCGCCGACGAACAGGTGCGGGATCGCGCCGAGCGCCCCGGCGGGGCAGGCGACGTCGATGTCGGGCGCGCCGTCGAGCCAGACGCGAACGCGCTCCCCGTCGCGGACGATGACGACGTGGGCCCATGTCCAGCGCGGGATCGTGCCCCGGCCGACGGCGACGGGCTCCGGCCCCGCGCCGTGGAGGAACAGCAGCCGTCCCGCGTGCGGGCCACTCCCGGCGAGGCCGAGGTGGTCGCCCGAGGTCCCGAGGCCGTGGTCGGGGCCGCGCGAGATCGCCCACCCCGCGACCGGCCGGGCGCCGTCGGGCATGCCGTTCCAGACCCAGGCCGAGACGGTCGTATCGCCGCCGACGCGGTCGAGGCGGGCGCGGATCCGCCCGCCGGCGGTGCAGGCGGCGCGGGCGACGGCGTGCGGCCCGCAGAAGGCGGGGCCCTCGGGGCCGGACAGCGCGTGGGTGATCCCCGGCTCGTACAGCGCGTCGTGCCCGCGGCCGCTGGCATCGGCGGCGTGCGGACCGGTGAGCTCGTCGAGGCGCCAGCACGCCCACGGGGCGAGCGCCAGCGTGGCCTCGAGGAGCGGGCCGGCGGGGAGGCCGTCGGGGCGGCGCGGTCGGCCGCTGACCTCCTCGAGCAGTTCGAGGGCGGCGGCGGCGATCTTCGGCTCGGCGGCGGTCTCGAGCCCCGCCGAGCGCGCCGCCCAGGTGTTGTAGCCGCCGAGGGGATGCTGCTCGGGGGGCGGGATGTAGCCGTCGCCGCCGTTGGCCAGTTCGATCACCATCGTCGCGGCGAGCGGGCTGGCGGCCTTGAGACGCAGGCCGGTGATCGCGTAGGTCTCGCACGGCGTCGTGGCGATCGCGATCGGCCCGACGCGCAGTGCCTGCACCACCACCTCGGTGCGCTGCCGGCGATGGAGCTCGATCTGCTCCCGGGCGTAGACCTCGGTGGTGTCGCGCGGCGGTCGGTCGCCGAGGGCCGCCACGATCCGCTCGGCCCACTCGAGACGCTGCGTGTCGGGCACGCGGTAGGCGAGCGAGAGGCGCCGCTCGGCCATCGCGAGATCGAGGTCGGCCCGGTATTCGATGCCGGAGACGGCGCGGGCCGCGAGGTCGGCCAGCCGCGATGCGTAGTCATCGATCGTCGGCTCGGCACGCCGCTCCTTGGGCACCGCGTAATCGACGCGCCAGATGTCGCCACTGCACCCGTGGGCCAGCGCCGCCAGGCCGCCGCCGAGGCGGCGCTCGAGCGCCGTGCAGAACACCCCGAAGTAGTCGGCGCTGATCTCCTGGTCGCCGAAATAGTGCATCGAAAAGGTCGCCAGAGCCGCCAGTGGGCGGCCGTCACGGTGCTGGATCGAGATCACCGCCAGCTCCGGGTCTTCGGGGCCGGCCTCGCCGGTGACGTCGTCGGGGTTTGCGGCGGCGTGCATGTTGGCGCGGACGGTGGGATTGCCGAAGGGATCGTCGACGATCCGGTCGGGGCGGCGGATCCACTGGCGCAGGGCGGTGAACTCGGCGGCGTCGATCCGGCCGAAGCCGATCCGTGCAGGCGTGAGTGCCGCGGCGGCTTCGGCCACCGCGGTGACGAGCCGCTCACGGAGGAAGGGGACGTAGGCGGGGTCGGCCTCGGTGCCGAGGCATCCCATCGCCGCGGGGGCGGAATGGGTGTGGGTGGCGGCGAGGAGGATCCGCGTGGCCGGGATCCCGCAGCGCGTGGCCGCGGCGGCCTTGACCTCGTCGCACAGCTCGCGCGGCAGCATGCAGGTGTCGACGATGACGATCGCGATCCGCTCGCCGCCGGAGCCGAGGGCGATGGCGCGGGCGTGGAGCGGCGACTTCACCCGGTCGAGCGACCGCGTCAGCATCCCCCCGTTGACGATCGCGGGCAGCGTACGCGGGGTGATGTCGACCAGTGCCGCCCCGGCGTGGAGGCCGTCGAGCGCGGCGGGGTGCTCGGCGCCGGGTGCGGCCTCGCCGACGACAGCAAGGAGCGTGGCCAAGACACGCGTGAAGCAGGTGCGGTACGTCGCGGGGAAGGGCGTCATGGTTTGGTCCGAAAGGGAACGGAGCCGGTGACGGCAGATGGGGCGGGTGTCGGGCCAGATGAGGTCGCGGGCCATCCGCCGCGCCGGGCAGGATACCGGGGCCCACCACGGGCCGGTGAGCGGGCCCCGGTCGCAGAGGCCGGGGGAGCGCTCGGCCGGGATGTGCGACAGGCACGACCGTCACGACCGGCAGCGGAGCCGGGGCGTTTTGCAGCGGGAGCGGTGCGCCGCCGGCAGGAACCGCGGGGCGGGAATAGAATCTTCCCGACCGGTCCGCCGTTGGATGTCACCGGCCCTCGGATCCCCCGCATGACCACCTCCCCGCCGCCGGCCGCAGGACTCCCGACCGGCTCGGCGCCGTCGGCAACGCCCGCCCGTGCCCGGCGCGGCTGGCTGGGGATGGCGGTCGCGCTGCTCGCGATGGCGGCGACCGGCGCGGCAGTCGTCGAGCCGAGGCTTTTCGACGAGGTCGCCAAGCGGCTGCTCCCGGCCCCGGCCCCGCCCAAGGCGCCGCCGCCACGCGTCGTCCCCGTGGCCACGGCCGCCGCCCGCCGCTCCGATATCCTCGTCACCCTCGACAGCCTGGGAACCGTCGTGCCGCTGGCGAGCGTCACCGTCCGCAGCCGGGTCGACGGGGAATTGGTCGACGTCGCCTTCGCCGAGGGCCAAGACGTCGCCGAGGGGGAGCTGCTCGCCACGGTCGACGAGCGGCCGTTCCGCGTCCGTCTCCGCCAGGCGGAGGCGGAGCTCGCCCGTGACGAGGCGATGCTCGAAGCCGCCCGGCTCGATCTCGAACGCTACGAATCGCTCCGTGAATTGCGGCAGGTCACCGCCCAGCAGATCGACGCCCAGCGCGCCCTCGTCCGCCAGGCCGAGGCGGCGTTGGAGATCGACCGGGCGCGGATCGACGACGCCCGGCTGCAGATCGACTACTGCCGGATCGTGGCGCCGATCCCGGGGAGGATCGGCCTGCGGCTCGTCGATCCCGGCAACATCGTCCGCGCCAACGACCCGACGGGGATCGCGGTCGTGGCCCAGCTCCACCCGATCACGGTGGTGTTCACGGTACCGCAGGACGACGTGATCCGCGTCCAACGCGCCCTCGAAGCCGACGGCGCGCTGCCGGTCGAGGCTTTCAACCGCGACTTCCGCACCCGCCTCGCCACCGGCACGCTGCTGGCGGTCGACAACCAGGTCGACGCCGCGACCGGCACCGTCCGGCTCAAGGCGGTGTTTCCCAACGACGACGACGCGCTGTTTCCGGCGCAGTTCGTCAACGCCCGGCTGCTCGTCGAGACGGTCCGCGATGCCGTCGTGATCCCCGCCGCCGCGCTGCAGCGCGGTCCGGTCACGTCGTTCGTGTACGTCGTCCAGCCCGACTCGACGGTGGCGCTGCGCACGGTGCAGCCCGGGGCGGTGCAGGGGGATCTGGTCTCGATCACCGAGGGGTTGGCGCTCGACGAGGCGGTGGTCACCGACGGCATCGACCGCCTCACCGACAAGGCCAAGGTCAGTGTCAAGGGGAGCGGGGCGCCGGCGCCCGGCTCGCCCCCCGCCGCCGTCGCGGGAAAGCCGGGCGCCCCGCCGGGGCCCTGACATGAACCTCTCCCGGCCCTTCATCCTCCGGCCGGTGGCCACCTGGCTGCTGATGGTCGCTCTCCTCCTGGCCGGGGTGCTCGCCTGGCGCGCCCTGCCGATCGCCGCGCTGCCGCAGGTCGAATACCCGACGATCCAGGTGGTGACGTTCCATCCGGGGGCGAGCCCCGAGGTGATCACCGCCACGGTGACGGCTCCGCTCGAGCGGCAGTTCGCCCAGGTGCCGGGGCTCGAGCAGATGACCTCGGCCAGTTCGGCCGGCTGCTCGACGATCACGCTCCGTTTCGACCTCGATCTCGACATCGACGTCGCCACGCAGCAGGTTCAGGCGGCGATCAGCGCGGCGGCCGCCTACCTGCCGGCCGACCTCCCCAATCCGCCGGTGTACACCAAGACGAATCCCGCCGACGCGCCGGTGCTCACCCTCGCGTTGACCAGCGACACGCTGCCGCTGACGCGCGTCCAGGATCTCGCCGACGCGCGGCTGGCCCAGAAGATCTCGCAGCTTTCCGGCGTCGGCCTCGTGAGCCTGTCGGGGGGACAGAAACCGGCGATCCGCATCCAGGCCAATCCCGTCGCCCTGGCGGCACTCGGCCTGGGGATGGAGGACCTCCGCCAGGCGCTGGTGCAGGCGAGCGTCAACATGGCCAAGGGGAGCCTCGACGGCAGCCGCCAGGCGTTCACGATCGCCGCCGACGACCAGCTCCTCACCAGCGCCGAGTTCCGCGGGCTGGTGATCGGCTGGCGCAACGGCGCCGCGATCCGCCTCACGGACGTGGCCGAGGTGGTCGACGGGCCGGAGAACGTCCGCCAGGCGGCCTGGATGAACGACCGCCCGGCGGTGATCGTCAACATCCAGCGCCAGCCGGGGGCCAACATCATCGCCGTCGTCGACTCGATCAAGGCGCTGCTGCCGCAGCTCGAGGCGTCGCTGCCGGCGGCGGTCGAGGTCCACGTGCTCACCGACCGGACGACGACGATCCGCGCCGGGATCGCCGGCGTCCAGCACGAGCTGCTGCTGACCGTGGCCCTGGTGGTGTTCATCATCTTCCTGTTCCTCCGCGACCTGACCGCGACGGTGATCCCCGGCGTGGCGGTGCCGCTGTCGCTGATCGGGACCTGTGCGGTGATGCACCTCCTCGGCTACAGCCTCAACAACCTCACGCTGATGGCGCTGACGATCTCGACCGGGTTCGTCGTCGACGACGCGATCGTGATGATCGAGAACGTCGTCCGTCACCTCGAGCGCGGCGAGAAACCGCTCCAGGCGGCGCTGGTCGGCGCCGCGGAGATCGGGTTCACGATCGTCAGCCTGAGCGTCAGCCTGGTGGCGGTGTTGATCCCGCTGCTGTTCATGGGCGACGTCGTCGGCCGGCTGTTCCGCGAGTTCGCCGTGACGCTGGCCGTGACGATCCTCGTCTCGGCGCTGGTCTCGCTGACGCTGACGCCGATGATGTGCGCCACGCTGCTCACGCACCGCGACGCCGCTGGCCACGGCTGGCTCCACCGCGCCACCGAGAAGCTGTTCGACGGCCTCCTCGCCGCCTATGCCGTGACCCTCCGGCTGGTGCTCGCCAACCGGCTGCTGACGCTGGCCGTCGCCGCGGCCACGCTGTGGCTGACGATCGACCTCGCGCGCCGCGTCCCGAAGGGATTCTTCCCGGTGCAGGACACCGGGGTCGTGCTCGGCATCACCACGGCACCGCCGACGGTCTCGTTCGCCGCCCTCGCCGAGCGGCAGCAGGAGCTCAACCGCGCCCTGCTGGCCGACCCGGCGGTCGAGAGCCTGTCGAGCTTCATCGGCGTCGACGGCGTCAACACCACGCCCAACGCCGGACGGATCCTCGTCAACCTCCGCCCCCTCGGCGAGCGCCACGAGCCGATCGCCGTCGTCATCCGCCGGCTCCACGACCGCGCCGCGGCCGTCGCCGGCATCACGCTCCACATGCAGCCGGTCCAGGAGATGACCGTCGAGACGCGCGTCAGCCGGACGCAGTACCAACTGGCGCTGGAAAGTGCCGACGGGGCCGAGCTGGCCGAGTGGGCGCCGCGCGTCGTCGAGCGCCTGGCGGCGCTGCCGGAGCTCGCCGACGTCGCCAGCGACCAGCAGGACGGCGGTCTCGAGGCGCGGCTCGTCATCGACCGCGACAGCGCCGCCCGCCTCGGCGTGACCCCGCAGATGATCGACGACGTGCTCTACGACGCCTGCGGCCAGCGGCAGATCTCGATCCTGTTCACCCAGCTCAACCAATACCGCGTCGTCCTCGAGACGCTGCCCGAATTCCGCCGGCGCCCCGAGGATCTCGCCGGCCTGTACCTCAGCCCGGCGCCGGGCGGTACCGATGCAGCGCCGCCCCGCCGGGCCGGCGACCGGATGGGCGACGCCACCGGACGCGTGCCCCTGGCCGCCGTGACCCGCCTCGAGGAGACGACCGCGCCCCTGGTGATCAACCGCCAGGGGCAGTTCCCGGCGGTGACGGTGTCGTTCAACCTCGCCGAAGGGGTGTCGCTGGGGTCGGCGGTGGCGGCGATCGAAGCGGCCCGGCGGGAGATCGGCCTGCCCCCCGGTGTCCAGGCGTCGTTCCAGGGAACGGCGGCCGCCTTCCAGTCGTCGGCCGCCAACCAGGCGCTGCTGGTGATCGCGGCGATCGTCGCGGTGTACATCGTCCTCGGCGTGCTCTACGAGAGCTTCATCCACCCGATCACGATCCTCTCCACGCTTCCCAGCGCCGGCGTCGGGGCGCTGGTGGCGCTGGGCTGGAAGGGCCTCGATCTCGACGTCATCGCCCTGATCGGCGTCATCCTCCTCATCGGGATCGTCAAGAAGAACGCGATCATGATGATCGACTTCGCCCTCGACGCGCAGCGCGCCGGCATCGACGGCCGCCCGGTCGGCCCGACGGTGGCCATCGAGCAGGCCTGCCTGCTCCGCTTCCGGCCGATCATGATGACGACGATGGCGGCGCTGCTCGGCGCCGTCCCCCTGGCTCTCGGCGGCGGCGTCGGGTCGGAGCTGCGCCGGCCGCTGGGGATCACGATCATCGGCGGCCTCGTCGTCAGCCAGGTGCTCACGCTGTACACGACGCCGGTGATCTACCTGTGGTTCGACAGCCTCGCCGCCCCGTTCCGGCGCCGGCCGGCCGCGGAGGAGGACACGTGAACCTCTCCGCCTGGTTCATCCACCGTCCGGTGGGAACGACGCTCCTCACGGTGGCGATCACGCTCGCCGGCGCGTTGAGCTGGTTCCACCTCCCGGTGTCGCCGCTTCCGCAGATCGAATATCCGACGGTCAACATCGGTGCCGCGCTGCCCGGCGCCAGCCCCGAGACGATGGCCTCGGCCGTGGCCACGCCGCTGGAGCGGCAGTTCGGCCTGATCGCCGGCGTCACCGAGATGACCAGCGTCAGCACGCTCGGGCAGACGTCGGTGACGCTCCAATTCGAGCTCGGCCGCGACATCGACGCCGCCGTTCGCGACGTCCAGGCGGGGATCAACGCGGCACGGAGCCGCCTCCCCGCCAATCTCCCCGGCAATCCCTCGGGGCGCAAGGTCAACCCGGCCGACGCGCCGGTGATGATCATGGCGATCACCTCCCCGCTCCACGACAAGCCGCGTCTCCAGGACGTCGCCGCCACGATCCTCCAGCCGAAGCTCGCGCAGGTGCCGGGGGTCGGCCAGGTCGTGGTCAGCGGCGGCTCGGCGCCGGCGGTGCGCGTGAGCGTCAATCCGACCGTTCTCGAGCGCTACGGTCTCGGGCTCGACGACATCCGCACGGCGCTGCGCCAAGCCAACGCCGCCCGGCCGAAGGGGGTCGTCGACGACGGCGTGCAGTCGTGGTCGATCGCCACGACCGACCAGTTGTTCACCGCCGACGAGTACCGCCGCCTCGTCGTCGCCTGGCGGCCGGCGGGTGCGGTGCGCCTCGGCGACGTGGCCACGGTCAGCGACGCGGTCGAAGACGTGCGCGTGGCCGGGGTGTTCAACGGCGCGCCGACGATCATGCTGATCGTCTACCGGCAGCCGACCGCCAACATCATCGACTGCGTCGATCGGGTGCAGGCCCTGCTGCCGACGCTCCGCGCGCAGATCCCGGCCGGGATGAAGCTCGACGTCGCCATGGACCGCACGACGGTCATCCGGGCGAGCATCGCCGACGTCGAGCACACGCTGATCCTGTCGGTGCTGCTCGTGGTCGGCGTCGTCTGGCTGTTCCTCCGCGACTGGCGCGCGACGCTGATCCCGGCGGTCGCGGTGCCGGTGTCGCTGGTGACGACCTTCGCTTTCATGCACCTCTTCGGCTACAGCGTCAACAACCTCACGCTGATGGCGCTGTCGATCGCCACCGGGTTCGTCGTCGACGACGCGATCGTCGTCCTCGAGAACGTCGCCCGTCATCGTGAGGCCGGGCTGAGCCCGCTGGCGGCGGCCCTCCGCGGGGCCCGTGAGATCGCCTTCACGGTCGTCTCGATCAGCGTCTCGCTGGTCGCGGTGTTCATCCCGATCCTGCTGATGGGCGGGCTGGTGGGACGGCTGTTCCGCGAATTCGCCGTCACGCTCTCGGTGGCGATCGTCGTCTCGATGGCCGTGTCGCTGGCGACGACACCGATGATGTGCGCGTGGCTGCTGCGCGGGAGGCCGTCCGGCGCCACGGGGGAGTCGGCCGGCGCGGCGGCCCGGCTCTACGGCCGGCTGCTGCGCGTGGTGCTCGCCCACCCCCGGCTGACGATGGTGGTCAACCTGGCGACGATGGCGCTGACGGTGTGGCTGTACACGATCGTCCCCAAGGGGTTTTTCCCACAGCAGGACACCGGGCGGCTGACCGGCACGCTCGATGCCGATCAGGACGCCTCGTTCCAGACGATGAGCGGCCTGCTGACGCGGTTTTCCCGGGCGATCGCCGCCGATCCGGCCGTCGCGGGCGTGACCGGCTCGACCGGCGGCCCGGCCGGCGGCAGCCCCAACGCGGCGCGGATGTTCATCAGCCTCGTGCCCCGCGACCGCCGCGAGCTGTCGGCGATGGAGGTCATCGGCCGGCTGCGGCAGAAGCTCGCCGCGCTGGCCGGGGCGACGCTGGTGATGCAGCCGGTCCAGGACCTGCGGATCGGCGGCCGGCCGAGCAGCTCCCAATTCCAGTACACGCTCCGCAGCGACACGCTCGAAGACCTCGAGGCCTGGGGGCCGCGGGTCGTCCGCGCGCTGCGGGGCATGCCGGAGCTGGCCGACGTCCGCAGCGACCAGCAGATGCGCGGGCTCCAGGCGCGGCTGTCGATCGACCGCGATGCCGCCGCCCGGCTCGGGGTCACGCCGCAGGCGATCGACGAGGCGCTGTACGACGCCTTCGGGCAACGGCAGGTGTCGATCATGCACCGGCCGCTCGGCCAGTACCGTGTCGTCCTCGGGATGGAGCCCGAATTCCTCGCCGACCCGGCGGCGCTCCGCACCGTGCACGTCACCGGGCGCGACGGCAGCCGGGTGCCGCTGGAGAGCGTCGGTACCATCGACACCGCCCACGCGCCGTTGTCGGTCAACCACACCGGGCAATTCCCCTCGGCGACCGTGTCGTTCAACCTCGCCCCCGGGGTGGCGCTCGGCGAGGCCGTGACCGCGGTCGAGGAGACGATCGCCGGGCTGGGGATGCCGGCGACGGTCCGCGGCGGGTTCTCCGGGACGGCCCGGCTGTTTCTCGCCTCGCTCGCCGACCAGCCGCTGCTGGTGCTGGCGGCGGTGGTCACCGTGTACATCGTCCTCGGGATCCTCTACGAGAGCCTCGTCCACCCGTTGACGATCATCTCCACGCTCCCCAGCGCCGGCCTCGGGGCCTTGGTCGCGCTGCTCGCCAGCGGCATGGAGCTCGACGTGATGGGGATGATCGGGATCATCCTCCTCATCGGAATCGTCAAGAAGAACGCGATCATGATGATCGACTTCGCGATCGAGGCCCGGCGCGAGCGCGGTCTGTCGGCAGCCGCGGCGATCGAGGAGGCCTGCATCCTCCGCTTCCGTCCGATCACGATGACGACCCTCGCGGCGCTCCTCGGTGGCTTGCCCCTGGCACTGGGGACGGGGCCGGGAGCCGAGCTGCGCTGGCCGCTGGGGATCGCGATCGTCGGAGGTCTGGCGGCGAGTCAGGTGCTGACGCTGTTCACGACCCCGGTCGTCTACCTGTGGCTGGAATGGCTGCGCCCGGAGCGGTCGGTCGCGCCCCGGGCGGACGGCGCCGTCGTCCTCGGCCGCGCCGAACCGGCGGGCGTATGATGCGAAGCCGTCCTCGTCGCCGCGGGTGAGATGCCGATGGAGATGATCCTGCGCCTCGTCGTGGCGGCCGTCGTCGCCGTGGCCGTCGGCGGCGGGCAGTTCCTCGCCTCGTCGGCCGTGATCCGGACCGTGCCCGGCGACGCCCAGGGGGCGATCGCCGTCGTGGTCGCCGCCCTGGCGGCCTCGCTCTCCGGTCTGGCGACGTTCATCCTCTCGGCCGTCGCGCTGTGGGCGGCGGCACGCGGGCGGTGGAGCCTCGCCGGCGCTGCGGCGGTAGTCCTCGCCGGCGTCATCGGCCTGGTCGGGTTTGATGTCGCCGCGAGCGCGCGGATACGTCGGTCGCTCGACGCCGCGGCCGATTCGGCCGTGCAGGAAGCGCCGGCGGCCGGGATGCCGTCGCCATGAAGAACATCCCGCGCACCGGCAAGCGCCGGCGCCCCAAGACCGCGGTCCGTGGCAAGCGCTACCTGTGCGCGAAATGCCGCCGGCGCAGCCCGCGGCCGGTGGTGACGCCGGCCCCCTGGTATTGCCCGCGCTGCCTGGAGATCATCCGGGCCCGGGCGGCCGCCTCCGGCTGAGACGATCGCGGTCGCCCCCCTTTCCCCAACCGGTGTTCGCCATGGCCGGCAGCCTGCTCCTCCTCCTCGACGACATCGCCTCGACGCTCGACGACGTCGCCACGATGACCAAAGTCGCCGTCGGCAAGACTGCGGGCGTGATCGGCGACGACCTCGCGCTCAACGCCAAGCAGATCGCCGGCGTGGCTCCCGACGTCGAACTGGCGGTCGTCGCGGCGGTGGCGCGTGGGTCGGCGGTCAACAAGCTGATCCTCGTCCCGGTGGCGCTCGTGCTCGCGCGCGTCGCTCCCTGGGCGGTGGAACCGTTGCTGCTGGTCGGTGGACTGTTTCTCTGCTACGAGGGGGTGGAGAAACTCTTCCATGGCCTCGTCCATCACCGTCGGCATCCGGCCGACGAGTCCGCCGCTCCCCCCACGGCGATCGACCGGAAGGCGCGGATCAACGGCGCGATCCGCACCGACTTCATCCTCTCGGCGGAGATCATCGTGATCACCCTCGGCGTCGTCGCCGGGATGCCGTGGACCGTTCAGTTCGGGGTCCTCGCCGCCGTCGCCGTGGCGATGACGGTGATCGTCTACGGGGCGGTGGCGGCGATCGTCAAGCTCGACGACCTCGGCCTGCGCCTCGCGTCGAGCCGGCGCGGCTGGGCCCTGTCGCTCGGTGCCGCGATCGTGGCGGCGGCGCCGGTGCTCCTCCGCTGCCTGTCGGTTGCCGGCACCGCGGCGATGTTCCTCGTCGGCGGCGGGATCGTGGCCCATGCGGTGCCGGCGCTCCACCACCTGCTCGGAGACCTCGCCGGCCGGCTGGCCGGCGACGGCCCGTGGCGCGCGCTGGTCGATTGGCTCGGCGGGGGCGCGGCGGGGCTCGGCGCGGGAGCCGCGGCGTTCGCGCTGGTCAGCGCGGTGCGGGGAGCGTGGCGGCTGCGGCGGGGAACGGAAGCCTGATCGCGATCCGCGTCCCGCGTCCCGGAGCGCTGTCGACCGTGCACGTGCCGCCGGCGAGACGCGTCCGCTCGATCATTCCCGCCAGCCCGAAGCCGCGCACTTTCGCCGCTGCCGGATCGAAGCCGCAGCCCTGGTCGCTGACCTCGAGGTCGAGCCGATCCGGATGGCGGGTCAAGACGACGCGGGCCGTCGTCACGTTGGCGTGACGACGGACGTTGGCCAGCGCCTCCTGGACGACCCGGTAGACGGTCGTCTCGAGAACGGGCGGAAGGGTGTCGAGATCGGCCGGCAGGTCGACGGCGACGGTGATCCCCGCACTCGCCGACTGGTCGGCGAGATCGTGAAGGGCTGCCGCCAGGCCGAGGTCGTCGAGGACCGCCGTCCGGATCCCGCGGATCAGCAGACGCCCGTCGTCGATCCCGCGGCCGAGGTGGGAGATGACGGTCTCGATGACGTCACGCTGGGGTGCGCCAGGGTGATTGCGGAGATACGACTCGAGCAGCATCCGCGACCCGACGGCGTATTGGATCAATCCGTCGTGGAATTCGTGGCACAGCGACTGCTTCTCCTGCTCCTGGGTGTCGATGAGGCGGCGCAGCATCGCCTCGCGATGGTGGAGCTCGGTCAGGTCCATCACGGTGCCGATGAAGCTCACCACCGCGCCGCCGGCGTCGTAAATCGGCTGGGCGGTGGCGAGGACCGGATGGACGGTCCCGTCGACGTGAACGACGCGCAGTTCGTTGATGTAGGGGTAGCGCGTGGCGACCGATTCGGTCCAGCGGTCCATCGTCGCGGCGAGGTCGTCGGGATGGATGGCCCGGCTCCAGGCGTTGCCGAGCGTGTCGGCCGGAGTCAGCCCGGTGAGGTCGTACCACATCCGGTTGGCGAACGTGCACCGTCCCTTCGCGTCGGCGCCGAGGATCCCCACCGGCGCCCGCTCGACGAGCGTCCGGAACTCCTCCCGGCTGTGGCGCAGCTCGGCCTCGAGCGCCTGGCGGCGCTCGACCTCGCGCTGCAGCTCGGCACGGCGGTGGTCGGCGGCGGCGGCATCGCGGCGGGCATGGTCGCGCGCCGTCCGTTGACCGGCCATCAACCAGACGACGACCGCGCCGAAGGCGAACGTGATCAGGCTGGCGAGGAGGTGGACCGGATGGGTGAGGACGTCGAAATCGGAAAACAGCCACTCCGATGCCACGAACGTGAAAGCCAGCGATGCCAGCCCCGGGCCGAAGCCGCACCACAGCGTCGCGAGGGACGCGCCGACCAAGACGCCGAAGTAGGGCTGCACGTCGCCGAGGATCGGATCGAGGAGCCAGCGGACGACCAGTCCGGCAGCGCCGATCGCCAGCGCGGTCGGGTAACGCAGTCGTGGCGCGGCGTGGACGAACGGCATGGTGGCGGCACGGCTGCGGAGCGGAACGCGTCAGCGACCCAGAAGGAATGACTGACCACGATTCTAGTTGCGACGGGGGGATGACCGGCGCGGGTTCTGCGTCCTCCGGGGATTCCGCCGCGCCGGCTACACTGTCGTCGCGGCGGAAATTCCGGCCGCTGCCGACCGCCCGGCGTGGGACAGAGGGCTGCCGTGACGATCTCGACCGAGCCGACGACTGGGACGGCAGCGCCGGCCGACCGCCCCGGCCCATGGCCGGCGGCTGCATGGGTGCTGCTCGACTGGGGTGCCAGCGCCTTTTCGACGATCCTCATCACGCTGGTGATCACCTACGCCGAGCGCGTCGTCTATGCCGACGGTGCGTGGGGCGTGCCCGGGGGCGTGGTCTGGGCGTGGATCACCGCGACGTCGATGATCCTCTCGGCGATCCTCGCGCCCTGGCTCTCCGCCCGTGCGGACCGGACCGGAAACCATCAGCGCGCCGTGACCGAGAGCGTGCTCGTCGGTGTGGCCGGGTGCCTGGTGCTGGCGGTCGTCCCCCCTGGGGCGCGCCTCGCCGTTGCCGGGGCCGTCGTCACGGCGAGCATCGGGTTCGACATGGCGCAGATCTTCACCGGCAGCCTGCTGCCGCGCCTCGCGCTGGGAACGGCGGCTGACCGGCTCTCGGCCTGCGGATTCGCGGCCGGCTACGCGGGGGGAGCGCTCGCGCTGGTGCTGGCCACGGCGCTGGTCGGTGCCCGCGATCAGCTCGGGCTCTCGGCCCCGGAGGCGCTGCGCGCGTCGTTCGTGGTCATGGGAGGTTGGTGGCTGGTGTTCTCGCTGCCGGCGTTCTTCGCGCCGCTCGGGCACGCCGCGCCCGCGGCCGCGGGGGGGACGTCGGTGGGCGAGCTGCTCGGCTTCGCCCGGACGCTCGTCGCCGAGGGGAGCGTCGTCGGGCGCGTGCTCGTCGGCGCGGCCCTGGTCACCGGCGCCGTGCAGACGGCGATCTCGCAGTTCTCGAGCCTCGCGATCGAGGAGTTCCACATGGAGGCGCCGGCCGTCGTCCGCCTCGTCCTGCTCGTGCAGGCCGTCGCGCTTCCCGGAGCGCTGGCGATGGGTTGGGCGTCGGCATGGGTGGGCCGGCGGGCCGTGCTGGCGATCTGCGTGGTGGGCTGGGTCGCGGTCTGCGTGCTCGGGTGGTTCGTCGGCTCACCGGAGCAGCTCACGTGGCTGGCGGTCCTCCTCGCACTGGTGCTCGGCGGGGTGCAGAGCGTGGTCCGGGCGATCGTCGCCGTCCTCGCCCCGGCCGGGCGCGCCGGGGCGACGTTCGGCCTGTTCCAGGTGGGCACCAAGCTGGCTGGATGCGTCGCCAGCCTCGCATTCGGTGCGATGTACGCGGCGTCGGGCTGGCCGCGCGCCGGCGGCGTGACGCTGGTGATCCAGTTGCTCGCCGGCTGGTGGGTGCTGCAGGGGGCGTCGCGGGCGGGGGGAGACGCGGAGGGATGACGATGAACCGGATGCGTGGTTTGCTTCACGCGGTGCTTGCGGTCGCGATCCTCGGCGGCTGCCGGTGGGGAGTGGCGGTCGCCGACGATGCCTTCGACCGGCTCACGGCCGCCCGGCTCGGACGGATCGCCGCGGCACGGGCCGAGCTGGCCGCCGCCCGCCGCACACTCGACCGCCCCGGGGCGCTCCGCGAATACCGCGTCAACCTCCACGTCCATTCGGCCCTGTCGCACGACAGCCGGGGCACCGTCGAGGAAATCGTCGCCGCCGCCAAGGCTGTCGGCACCGACGCCCTGCTGTTCACCGAGCATCCCTCGGCCGCGTTCGATTTCGTCGCCGACGGCCATGCCGGCGTCCGCGACGGCGTGTTGCTCGTGCCGGGCGCCGAGACGCAGGGGCTGCTCCTCTTTCCGCGCGAGCCGGTCCCCGAGCATGCCACGCTCACGCCGCAGGATCTCGTCCGCCGTGTCCGCCAGCGTGGCGGGCTGGCCTTTCTCTCCCACCCTGAGGAGCGCCTCGACTGGCGGCTCGACGGCCTGACCGGCTGCGAGATCTACAACACGCACGCCGACTTCAAGGAGGAGAAACGGCTGTTCGCGGCGCTCAAGAACCCGCTGTGGCTCGTGCAGGTGGCGCCGCTGGTGCGCACCTGGCCGCAGGAGGCGTTCTCGGCGCTCCAGGACGAGCCGGTCCTCTATCTCCGCCACTGGGACGAGCTCTCGCGCCGCGCGCCCCACGTCGGCGTCTCCGCCAACGACGCCCACCGCAACGTCGGGCTCGTCGTCCGCCTCACCGACGACGGCCGGGCCCGAGTCGCCGACGCGCTCGACGAGAAGTTGCTCGTCCTCGATGCCGCCGTGGTCCGCGGCGTGCTCCCCGTTCCGGAGTCGGCCCGCGCCGGCGACGAGCTGTTTCGCCTCCAGCTCGATCCCTACGAGTCGAGCCTCCGGCACGTCGGCACGCACGTGCTCGCCGGGGAGCTGTCGCGTGACGCCATCTTTGCGGCGCTCGAGGCGGGGCGGGCGTTCGTCGCCTTCGACTGGATCGCCGATGCCACCGGCTTCGACTGCGCGCTGCTCGACGGCGGTGTGCGCCACGAGTTGGGGAGCCGTGTCGCCGCGGCGCCGGGCGCACGCCTCGTGGCCCGGGCACCGCTGCCGGCGCGGTGGCGCGTCGTGCGCGACGGGACGGTCGTCCACGAGGCCAAAGGGGGCGAGCTCGACTGGCCCGTCGCCGGCAGCGGGACTTTTCGCGTCGAGGCCTGGCTCGACGTCGCCGGCGAACGGCTGCCGTGGATCCTCGCCAACGCGATCACCGTCGGCGGCGCGGGCTGACCGTCGGTGGCCGAACCCGGGCGGGGTCCTGATTTACGCGCGTGGCCGCATCGAGCGGCCGATCACCGGGGCCACGGTCTCCCTGGTCGTGACGTGCCGACCCTGCGCCCGTCAGTCGTCGTCGAGCCCCACGCCCGATAGCTCGTCGGCGGTCCATTCCGCCCCGAGCGGCAAGCCCGTCTCGACGGCGTCGTCCACCGCGCCGGCCGGAGCGTCGTCGAGGTCGTCGGCGAAACGCTCGGCCACGATGTAGTTGCGGAGGGCCGTCTCGACCACTTCGCTCAGATCGCGCCCCTGCTCAGCGGCGAGCCGCAGCAGTTCCCGCTCGAGAAAGTCGTCCATGACGATGTTCATGGTGGAAGTCTACGGAGGCCGTTCGACGCCGGTTCGATCACACGGAATACTCACGTTCCGGTGCCCGCCCCCCCGCCGCCCAGGAAATTCCCGTATGCATCGGTCCTCTCGCCTCGTGTCCGGGCGCCGTCGCTCCGATCGTGCCGGCATTCATCGTGTTTTCACGGGTCTGGCGCTCCTCGCCGCCATCGCCGGCTCACCCCCTGCCGGCCACGCCGCCGACACCCCGGCCGGCCAGCCCGCCGCCCGCGCTCCCCGCCTCGTCGAAGGATGGACACTTCGCGTCGACGAGCGTCTCCTGCCCGGCGGACCTGAGGAAGCCCTCGGGACGGAGACCCTCCGCTGCCTCGCCGCCAAGCTCGCCGACGTCCGCACGGTGGTGCCCGCCGAGCCCCTCACCCGGCTCCGCGAGGTGCCGATCGTCGTCGATCTGGAGTGTGGCGACCTGCAGAGCATGCAGTACCACCCCAGCCCGGAATGGCTCACGTCACACGGCTACCCGGCCGACCTCGCCAAGTGCGTGCACGTGCCGATCGCCGCCCAGGTGGCGACGCCGCGGACCGCCCGCGAGCAGCCGTGGGTGATGCTCCACGAGCTGGCCCATGCCTACCACGACCGCGTCCTGTCGTTCGACGAGCCGCGGATCATCGCCGCCTTCGAACGCTACGCCGCGCTCGGCCGCGGCGAGCGCACGCTGCTGTTCGATGGGTCGCGGACGCGCCACTACGCGCTCACCGACCACAAGGAGTTCTTCGCCGAGATGACGGAGGCGTGGTTCGGCAGCAACGACTTCCACCCGTTCAACCGGGCGGAGCTCCTCGAGACCGAGCCGGCGATCGCCGCCCTGCTGGGGGAGATCTGGGGAGAGCCGGCCCGGTGAACCGGCGGCCCGCTGCCGTCAATACGAAGGGGCTTTGAAGTCGGCGGACTCGCCTGGATCTTCAAAGTTGGCCGACGAAACGCCGTCGTGGTAATCTTTCACTTCTCGCGAGGGGGTTTGCGGGTCTTGCGTCTGTTTTCTGCTTGTGGCCCTCCGCCGGAGTCGCGCGGTGAAAACGGGCGCCCTCTCTGTGGTGCGGATCGCAGCGGTCGCAGTGGCGCTTGCCTCGGCTTCCAGCAGCGGGGCAGCCGAGCGGCTGCTCTTCGAAACCGACATCCTCCCGATCCTCACCGCCCGCGGCTGCAACGCCGGCGGGTGTCACGGCAAGTCGGGGGGCAAAAACGGCTTCGCGCTCTCGTTGTTCGGCTTCGATCCCGACGGTGACCACCGCTCCATCGTCTCGGGAGCCCGCGGCCGGCGTATCGACTTCGCCGCTCCGGACCACAGCCTGTTGCTGCTCAAGGCGACCGCGGCCGAGCCCCATGGTGGCGGCAAGCGGATCGAGCCCGAGAGCGACGACCACCACCGGATCGCCGCCTGGATCGCTTCCGGCGCGCCGCGCGCCGGGCCCGCCGACCCGCGTGTCGACCGCGTCGAGATCGGCCCCACGCCACGCCTGCTCGCCGCCGGCGAGGAGCTGACGCTGGCCGCCACCGCGATCCTCACCGACGGTTCGCGCCGCGAAGTGACCGGCGACTGCGCCTGGCAGTCGAGCGAACCCGGGATCGTCAGGCTCGCCGCGGGGGGCAGGGCGACCGCCGGAAGCCACCCCGGCGAGGCGACGGTGATGGCGCGGTACATGGGCTTGATCGCCACCTGGGACACCGGTGTCGCGCGGCCGGCCGGGGTCGACCCGGCGGCGTACGCCGGCCTGCCGCGTGCCAATTTCATCGACGACCTGGTCCATGCCCGCTTGGAACAGCTCGGGATCGTGCCGAGCGGGCCGTGCTCGGACTCGACGTTCCTGCGCCGGGCGCACGTCGACGTCATCGGCCGGCTCCCGACCGTCGCCGAGGCGCGGGCATTCCTCGCCGACACGGCCCCCGACAAGCGGGCGCGGCTCGTCGCGGCGCTCCTCGAGCGCGGCGAGTATGCCGACTTCCAGGCCAACAAGTGGGCCGACCTGCTCCGTCCCAATCCCTACCGGGTCGGCATCAAGGCGACGATGGCGCTCGACGGATTCCTCCGTGACGCCTTTCGCCGCAACCTCCCCTACGACCGGTTCGTGCGCGAACTGGTGACGGCGCGCGGCAGCACGTTCCGCGACGGCGCGACGACGATGTTCCGCGACCGGCGCAGTCCCGACGAGATCGTGACGATGGTCAGCCAGCTGTTCCTCGGGACGCGGCTGGAGTGCGCCAAGTGCCACCAGCATCCCTTCGAGCGCTACGGGCAGGCCGACTTCTACGCGCTGGCGGCGTTTTTCGGCCGCGTCGGCTACCGCGGCACCGGGCTGTCGCCGCCGATCTCCGGCGGCGAGGAGTTCGTCACGCTCGCCGACCGCGGCGAGGTCCGCCATCCCCTCACCGGCGCCGTCCTCCCCCCGCGGCCGCTGTTTGGCGCGGCGCCCGAGCCGGCCGCCTGGGAAGACCCGCGGGGGGCGCTGGTCGGGTGGATGACCGCGGCCGACAACCCGCTCTTTTTCCGCGCCGCGGCCAACCGCGTCTGGGCCGACCTGATGGGCGTCGGGATCGTCGATCCCGTCGACGACCTCCGCGCCACCAATCCCCCCTCCAACCCCGCGCTTCTCGACGCCCTCGCCGCCGAGTACCGCCGCCTCGGCATGGACACCAAGCGGTTCATCGCCACGATCATGGCGTCGCACGTCTACGCCGCCTCGAGCACCCCCGACGCGACCAACGCCGGCGATCACCGCAACTTCTCGCGCCGCCTCCGCCGCCGGCTCCGCGCCGAGGTGCTCGCCGACGCGATCGACGACGTCACCGAAGTGCCCACCGTCTATGCCGGGGCGCCTCCCGAGTCGCGCGCGGTCCAGCTGTGGACCCACCGCACCGGCTCGACGTTCCTCGACGTCTTCGGCCGCCCCGATCCCAATCAAGACCCGCCCTGCCAGCGCGACCCCGACGCCACCGTCGTCCAGACGCTCCACCTCCTCAATGGCCCGCAGATCGCCGCCAAGATCGCCGCCGACACCGGCGCGGCGGCCCGCCTCGCCGCCACCGACCTGCCGCCGGCGGCGCTCGTCGACGAGCTC
Source organism: Planctomycetota bacterium (assembly GCA_016872555.1). NCBI lineage: Bacteria > Pseudomonadati > Planctomycetota > Planctomycetota bacterium. The sequence continues at coordinate 11,818 of VGZO01000039.1, read as the reverse complement.
TATCTGGCTGCCTACGCACGGTTTCCGACCAGCGCCGAGCGCGCGGTACTCGAGGCGGAGTTCGCTCGTGAGGGGCGGCCGCGCCGGCGGGTCGTGGAAGACATCCTCTGGGCGCTTTTGAACTCGGCGGAGTTCGTGTACGAGGATTGACGAAAACAGACTGGCCGCCCGTGACCCGGGCGAGGAGGTGGACGATGGGTGACGCGCGACGCAGTGCAACTCGCTCCGACTTGCCGGTCTCGCGGCGCACGGGCCTGCGCCTCGGACTCGGTGGCCTCGCCGGCGGCACACTCGGCGGGATCTGCGGCCTCCTCGGGGCGGCGCAGGGCGCGGGGCCGGCTCCGGCGACGGCCCGGGCGAAGGCCTGCATCCTCGTCTGGCTCGACGGCGGACCGACCCACCTCGAGACGTTCGATCCCAAGCCCGACGCCCCTGCCGAGACGCGCGGGGAGTTTGCCGCGATTTCCACCGCCGTGCCGGGCACGCAGATCTGCGAGCACCTTCCCGAGCTGGCGAAGATCGCCGACCGCTACGCGCTGGTTCGCTCGGTCTGCCACGACCAGGGTAATCACGGTGCCGGCAATCATTACATGATGACCGGCGCTCCGCCGCGGATCCCCGTCGGCTGCGGCGCGTTCGTCAGCTTTCACCCGAGTCTGGGAAGCGTCGTCGCCCACGAGCGCACCGCGCCCCACGGCATGCCGGCCTACTTCTCGATGCCGAGCATGACGCGCTCGGGGGGCCCGAGCTTCCTCGGCGCCCGCCACGCGCCGTTCGTGATTGCCGACGATCCCAACGCCAAGGGATTCCGCGTCCGCGACCTCGCCCTCCCGGCCGGGATCGAGTCGGACCGGTTCGCCGCCCGGCAGGACCTGCGCCGCCTCGTCGATCGCCTGCCGCGGCACGACGATCCCGCCGTCGCCGATCCGGTCCGGGTTCTCGACGACTACTACGCCCAGGGGGAGAGGCTCGTGACGACACCGGAGGCGCAGCAGGCCTTCGACATCGCCGCCGAACCCGACGCGGTCCGCGACGCCTATGGCCGCGACGGCCTCGGCCAGCGGGCCCTGCTGGCACGGCGCCTCGTCGAGGCGGGCGTTCCGTTCGTGACGATCAACGACGGCGGCTGGGACCACCATGCCGATCTCTTCGGGGCGCTCGAGAAGCGGCTCCCCGCCTTCGACCGGACGATCGCCGCGCTGATCGGCGACCTCGACCGACGCGGCCTCCTCGACACGACGATGGTCATCGTCCTCGGCGAGTTCGGCCGGACGCCGAAGCTGTCGGTCCTGCCGGGGCAGACGAAGGCCGGCCGCGACCACTGGTCGAGCGCGATGTCGATCCTGTTTGCCGGCGGGGGCACGCCGGGCGGGCTCGTCGTCGGCGCGACCGACCGGCTCGGCCATGCCGCCCGCGACCGCGTCCTCGCGCCGGAAAACTTCGTCGCCACCGTGTATGCCAAGCTCGGCATCGATCCGGGGATGCACTTCATCACCCCTGCCGGCCGGCCGACGTTTCTCGTGGCCGATCCGACCCCGATCGCGGAACTGATGGGGTGAGGTGCCGGGGGGCGATCGTCGCCGCGGTGCTCGTGCCCGGCCTGGCCGCCGCGGCACCCCGTGCCGACCATCTCTTTCCCCCGGGGGGCATCCCCGCGGCGACGACGACGGTCGTGGCCAGCGGCACCTTTCCCGTCTGGCCGGTCGGCATCTGGACCGACCGCGGCCAGCTCGCCATCGCCTGCACCGACACGCCGGGGACGTTCACCGTCGCGGTGCCTGCCGACGGGGCCGCCGGCGTGCACCGCCTACGGTTTCACGACGCCACCGGCGCGTCGGCCGTGCGCCGGTTCGTGGTCGACTCGCTGCCGGCGCTCCCTGAGTCGGAGCCCAACGACGCGCCGCGTACGGCGCAGGCAATCTCGTTGCCGGTCGTCGTCGACGGCATTCTCGACAAACCGGGGCAGGTCGATTGCTTCCGCGTCGAGTTGACTGCCGGGCAGAGGCTCGTGGCCGCGGTCGATGCCCACGGCCGGCTCTCCAGCCCGTTCGATCCGGGCCTCGACCTGCTCGACGAGCGCGGGGCGCTGATCGAGCGCAACCTCGATGCCGCCGGCCTCGACCCGCGGATCGTCCACGTGACGAAGCGCGCCGGGCCGGTCGTCGTGCGCGTCTTCGGCCTGCCGGCCACTCCCGACAGCACGATCGGCCTGGCCGGTGGCGCGTCGTTCGTCTACCGCCTCACGCTCACCGACGGGCCGCTCCTTACCGGCTGCGTGCCGGGGGCGATCGGCGCCACGGCGGCGCTCGCGCCGCGCGGCGTCGATCTGGCCGCTGTTCCGGTCGTGCTCTCGACGCCGGGGCAGGCTGCCGTCGCCGGTGGGGGCACCGTGCGGACCGCGACGCTCCCCGGCGCGGCGGGGCTGGTCGAGATCCCGGAGACGACGGCGGCAGTCGTCGAGGCCGGGCCGTGGCCGCGGGCCACACCCTTGGCGGCGCTTCCCGCCTGCGTCACCGGTTGCCTGGAGACCGCCGGCGAGGCCCGCGGCGTCCGGTTCGGGGCCGTGAAGGGAAAACGCCTGGCGATCGAGTGCGCGGCACGGAGCATCGGTTCGGCTGCCGATCCGGTCGTGACGATCCACGACGCCGCCGGCCGCCGGCTGTTCGTCCACGACGCGGCCGACGAGCGCTTTGTCTGGCAACCGCCCGCCGACGGAGACTATCAACTCGCCGTCGCCGACCGGCGCGACGGTGCGTCGCCGTGGCACGGATTCCGCGTGTCGATCGAGCCGGAGGCGCCGGCTGTCCGGCTGTCCGTCGCCACCGATGCGGTGACGGGCACCGTCGGCAAGCCGATCGCGGTCGAGGTCGCGATCGACCGCCGCCATGGATTCGCCACGCCGCTGGCGATCGGCTGCGAGCCCCTCGCCGCGGGGATCGAGGCAGCGGCGGTGGTGTCGCCGGCGGAGGGGGACGCGGCGAAAAAGGTCACGCTCGAGATCGTCTGCCGCGAGCCCTACTCGGGGCCGGTGCGAATCGTGGCCCGGGCGGAGGGGCAACCCGACTCGGCGCCGCTCGCGACCGCCGCGTGCGGCCCAGAGCACGTGATCGATCTGTGGGTCAGTGCCACGCCGGCTGCACCGGAGGGTGCAGCCCCGCGGTGACCGAGTCGCGCGCCGTCACATGCTGCCCCGGCTCGCCTCTTTTCTCGTCACGGCGGCGCCGGGATCCGGTTGAGCGTGTACCAGGCCTGCGGATGGAGCAGGGGGGCGCCGTCGGCGGCGCGGATGCCCGAGGCGTCGAGCTCGTGGACGTGCAGCGCCCGCAGTCCCTCGACCTCGAGGCGGACGCGAAGGGCGTCGGCGGAGACGACGGCGCGGCGCACGGCGAGCGGCCGGGTGCCGATCTCGTCGCTGCCGTATTTCGAGTGGTAGAGGTAGGTGTAGCTCGACAGGGCATAGGCCTCGGGGCGCGCCGCGGTGGCGGGATCGACCGGAAGCGTGAACTCGAGTTCGAATCCGTCGGCCAGCGCCCGGAGCGCGCGGATCTCGAACGGCGTGACGCCGGTCCAGACGAGGCGCTCCAGTCCGTAGGCGGCGGGACCGAGGCTGCTCCAGCCGCGGTTGGTGAGGCCGGCGTAGAGGCTGCCGTCGGGGGCCTGGGCGAGGCGCAGCACCGCCGAGGCGAAGCCGGCACGGAACGGGAACACCGCCCCCTGCCAGGCCCCGTCGACCTCCTCGAGGAACACGCGGTGGATCGACGCCTGCGTGAACTCGCCGACGAACAACTGCCCCGTGAACGGCCCGAACTTCCCGGCGCTCGAGTCGAGGCAGATGTCGGTCGCCGACTGCCCCGCCTTGCGGTAGGGAAACCAGACTGCCGGTGGCTCGAGGAACGGCATCCGCTTCACCGCCTCGGGCCAGGTGAGCCCCTCGACGATCGGCGTCAGTTGCAGAGTGCCGTCGGCAGCGTGCGTGGGGAGTGGAGAGCCGGCCAGGTCGGTCGAGGCGAGGCTCTCCGGATGGCCGTAGAACCCGCCACGCTCGAGGTGTACGAGGCTGCCGGTGGCGATCCAGTTGCCCTGCTGGTCGGTGGCGAACATCTCCCCGCCCGCATTGGCCCCGAGCCCCGACGGGCTGCGCAGGCCGCAGCAGATCGGCTCGAGCGCGCCATCCTCGCCGACGACCAGCGCCCAGCCGCGCCAGCGCCCCTGGGAATAGCCGAGCACGTCGTTGCGGACGGTGGCGCCGAGGTGCTCGGGGCGGAGGTTGAGCCCGGTGTTGAGCGTGAGCCAGACGCGCCCCTGGCCGTCGCGCTTCGGCCCGTAGGCGTATTCGTGGTAGTGGCCGGTCACCCCCCAGCCGCGCGCCGCCGACGCATAGTCGTCGGCCGTGCCGTCGCCGTCGGTGTCGGCGATCCGCGTCAACTCGGAGCGCTGAGCGGTCCAGAAGGCGCCGTCGCGCCATTCGAGGCCGAGCGGCTCGTGGAGGCCCGCCGCGAACCGCCGGTAGCGGACCGACGCGGGCGGGATCGCGTCGGCGCCATCGACGAGCCAGATCTCCCCCTGCCGTGTCGCGACGGCAAGCGCCGCGGGGGCCGCCGGATCGGTCGGCAGCGCGATCCCGCTGACCTCGAGAACCGGGCCCCCCGGCGGCGCCTTCCAGCCGGTGTCGCGCGACTCGCGGATCGCCTCCGGCGCCGCGATCGTGACGATCCGGTAATGCCGCGCCTCGTCTTCGAGCGTGGCGCCGCGCGCCACGAGCGTTACGGCAGCCAGGAGCAGGGCCGGTGCTCGACGTGCGATCACCATCGGTAGAGCACCTCCACGGCCGTGCCGTCGGCGGGGAGCTCGACGAGCCACTCCCGCGAATCTCGCCGCTCTCGCAACCGCGGCCGGGCCGCTGCGGCGACGCTGACGACGACGCCATCCTCCCGCGCCACGGTGAGCCGATCGGTGTTGGCGGCGCGGGGCTCGAGCGCCTGCCCGGCCGCGAGGCGCACCACCAGCGCCGCGTCCGGCGCGGCACCGGCAGCGGAGAACCGGCGCGCGAGCCCCCCGGTGACCGGCTCGTAGCGCTCCGTCACGGTCGTCCCGGCCACCGTCCAGCGGAGCGTGGGGACGCCCGCCGCGTCGAGCGCGTAGCCGAGGAACCGCACGGCGACGTCGTCCGGCCACGGCGCGGCGTCGTCGGTGAGCGGGGCGACGGGAGGTCCGGCATCGATCGGCACGGCCGCTCCGAGCGGATCGGTGGGGGGCGCGCTCTTGGCGAGGATCCAGGTGCCACGGGCGTCGACGAACCGCCCGCGCCACGCTTCGGCGAGGCGGCAGCGCTCGGCGTCGAACGCGACATGGACGCCGGCCGGGAAGCCGACCGCGATCGCGTGCGTCCCGGCACGCGACATGAAGGTGCGGAACACGATCGGCCGGTCGGTCGGCACGAGCTCGACGTCGCTGGCCGCCGCCTCGCGGATCCGTGCCGGGAGCGGCGCGGGCTGCTTCTGCGCGAGCCAGTGCCAGACCGCGGCCACCTGGCGCTCGGCATCGCCGTCGAGGATCGTGCGCGGGCGCGTGTCGCCGAAGAACGCCGGCATCTTCGTCAGCGGCCGGACATCCTGCGGATGGAGGAGGAGCCGGCGGAACCAGGCCGGCTCGACGCGCTTGGTCACGTCGGCGAGGTTGACGCCGATCACGCCGGGGAGCGCGTGCTCCCCGAGCGCGTGGCACTGGATGCAGCCGGCGTCGAGGATCCGCGCCGCGCCGTCGAACGTTTCGGCCCGCGCCGCCGGGTCGTCGGGAAGCGGTGGCGGGAAGGGGACGTCGTCGCCTCTCCGGTCGGCCGCGGCGAGCGTTGCCGGCAGCGGCTTGACGAGCACCTGGGGGTAGGCCGGCATCCGCGCGAGCATGAACGGCCGCAGCGTCCCCGAGCCGTCGAGGACCTTGGCGAGCCAAGCCGGCGTGAGGCGGGCACCGACGCCGTCGAGGCGCGGCGGCAGCCGTCCCTCGTCGCCGAGATCGACTTGGCCGAGTGTCTCGAAGAACTCCGTCCGTCCGTGTCCCACGCCGCCGCGGCCGTCGCGCTCGTGGCAGGCGAGGCAGTTGAGCCGGTGGAGCGCCGTCTCCAGCGGGGCGCGGCCGTCGGCGCGCGCACCGAACATCGCGGTGATCGCGGCACGCTGCGCGCCGTCGAGCGGATAGTGGATCGGTGCGCGGCCGGCGGCTCCCGTGGCCGGCGCCGCGGCGATGCACGAGCGCGGCGCGGCCGGGTCGAGATCGGCCAGCGGCGTCGCGGAGGATGTGGCGGAGGGCGCGCCGGTCGTGTGGCAGGCGTGGCAGCGCCACTCGGCGAAGGCCGCTCGGCCGCGCTCGACGAGGTCGGCGGCAGCCGTGCCGCCGGCCGGGTCGGCCGCCGGCACCGGGCCGTCGCCGGGAAGCGCCTCGAGGAGCGCCGCGGCGATGTCGGCCGCCTCGATCGCCTTGAGTTTCATGTCGGGCATCCGTCCCGCCGGCCGAGCATGGAGCGGCACGAGGAGAAACTCGGTCAGACCACGGCGCGTGTATTTCGACCCCACGTGCGACAGCGTTACCGACCGGAACGGCGCCTCGAGTGCCGGCAGTCCGGCCGCGATCCGGTCGTCGACGTCGAGGTCGGCGGCCAACGCCTCGCGCGCCATCGGCCCGGCGCGCCCCGCGTGGCCCGGCAGTGGATCGTGGCAGGCGACGCAGCCGACGCGGTGGTAGAGCGTCCGCCCCGTCGTCGCGGTGCCCCGTTCCCAGAACGCCGGCGGCATCGGATTGAGACCGCTCGGCTTCGGCAGCGGCACCTCGGCGCGGAGGGACCCGAGATAGGCGGCCAGTGCCCTGACGAGCCCGTCGCGCTCGCCCTCCGGTGCGGCCGCCAGCGCGTGGGGCATCGTCGTGCCGGGGGCGGCGCGGGACGGCTCGGCGAGGAACGCCGCCAGCCAATCCAGCGCGACGCGCCCGCCGACGCCGGAGAGGTCGGGCCCCGGCTTGGCCGCGAGTTGCTCGTCGGGCGAGGCATGGCAGGCGGCGCAGCCGAGCTCGCCGACGAGGATGCGTCCGGCGGCCGCCGGCGGCAGATGCCCGGGACTGTCCGGCGCGGTTCGGGCGAACCGCTCGAACGCCGCCACGACGGGCGCGGGGTCGGCCGCGCGGCCGACGGTGGCGACGGCCCATGCCAGCACGGCGACGGCGGCCCGCAGCGGCGTCACGCGGTCGGTCATGGCTGGGAGCGCCACGGGGATCAGGCGAGGACTTCGGTGACGACGCGGGCGGTGCGCCCGGCGGTGATCCGCTGCTCGACGCCGTTGTGGCGGTAGACGAGCGCGTCGTGGTCGAGCCCGAACAGGGAGAGCACCGTCGCCTGCCAGTCGTTGGGGGTGACGACGTTCTCGACGGCGCGGTGGCCGACCTCGTCGGTCGCGCCGTACGTCATCCCCGGGCGGATGCCGCCGCCTGCCATCCAGATGCTGAATCCCTGGCCGTTGTGGTCGCGGCCGCACTGGTCGCCGCTCCCCTCGGTGACCGGGAGCCGGCCGATCTCGCCCCCCCAGTGGACGAGCGTGGTGTCGAGCAGGCCGCGCTGGGCGAGGTCGGTCACCAGCGCCGCCGCCGGCCGGTCGGTGCGCTTGCAGATCGCCGGCAGCGCGGTGCGGATGCCGGTGTGGGTGTCCCACGGCTGGCCGCCGAGGAACAACTGCACAAAACGCACGCCGCGCTCGACGAGGCGCCGCGCGATCAGGCAGCGCGTGCCGTATTCGCGCGTCGCCGGGTCGTCGAGGCCGTAGAGACGGTGGGTGGCGGAAGTCTCCCGGGAAATGTCGAGCGCGTCGGTCGCCGCGAGTTGCATTCGCGCCGCCAATTCGTAGCTCGCGATCCGCGCCTCGAGATCGGACTCGCCCGGGTGGGTGGCGAGATGGCGGCGGTTGAGGGTCGAGAGCAGCGCCAGGTTGCGGGCCTGCATCCGGCCGGCGAGACGCGGTGGCGGGACGAGATCGGGGATCCGCGGCTCCTTGGCGCGGAGGACCGTTCCCTGGAACAGCGGCGGCATGAACCCGCTCGACCAGTTGCTGACGCCGTCGACCGGGTGCCCGTCGGGATCGACGAGCACCATGTAGGCGGGCAGGTCCTGCGACTCGCTCCCCAGCGCGTAGGTCAGCCAGCTCCCCACGTGGGGCCGGCCGAGGACGGCCGGGATGCCGCCGTGGAAATAGCGGATCGAGACTTCGTGGCCGTTGTGGCCGGTGTGCATCGAGCGCACCAGGCAGATCCGGTCGGCGATTCCCTGGAGTCCGGGCAGCAATTCGCTGATCTCGATCCCCGCCCCACCGCACTTCGTGAACTTCCACGGGCTGCCGAACAGCTTCTTGCTCGCCCGGTTGACGAAGCTGTAGACGACCTCGCCCGAGTAGTCGACGCCGTCGAGGCGCGACAGCTCCGGCTTGGGATCGGTGAGGTCCATGTGCGCCGGCCCGCCGTGCATGAACAGCGAGATCATCGCCCGCGCCCGCGGCGCCGCAGGCGGGGCCTTGGGGCGGAGGTCGAACGACACCGGCCCCAGCGGCGGCTTGGCCGGGGCGGCGAGCAGCCCCTCACGCGCGAGCATTTCCGCCAGCGCCACCGCCCCGAGCCCCATGCCGGCCTGGGCGAGGAACGCGCGGCGCGAGCGCGCCGCGGCCGGCAAGGCGTCGTCATCGGCGGCTGGCCGGTCAGTCGACATACAGGAACTCGTTGCAGGAAAGGAGCTGCTGGCAGAGATTCGCCAGCGCCTCGGCCCGCGCCGCCGCGGGCGCCGCCGGCTCGCGGCCGGGCACGGGGTCGGCGGGACGGAGGATCGCCAATTGGTCAGCGAGGAACGCCAGCGCCTCGCGCCGCTCGGCGGCGTCGGGGGAACGCGACAGCGCCCGTCGCCACGCCTCCACCACCGCCGGCTCGAGCAGGGCCGCGACGCTGCCGGGGCCGAGCGCGTCGGCCTCGGCCGGCACTGGCGCCGCGGCGAGCGCCTTGTCGGCCAGCAGCCGCGCCTGCTCGAGCGCGAACGGACCGTTCATCAGGACCAGCGCCTGCCCGGCGACGGTCGACGACGGCCGCCGCAGGCAGTTGGTCTCCATCACCGGCGCGTCGAACGCGCTGAGGAACGCCACCGGCATGCTGCGGCGCTGCTCGACGTAGATGCTGCGGCGCGGCTTGGCGGGGTCGGCGACGAACTCGCCGGTGTCGTCGGCGCTGACCGGCACCGGCGCGCCGAACGGCGTCGGGTCGAGCGCGCCCGACGCGGCCAGCATCCGGTCGCGCACCCCCTCGGCGTCGAGGCGCCGCACCGGCATTCGGCCGAGAAGCCGGTTGTCGGCGTCGACGGCGTCGAGCTCGGCGCGGCGCGTCGCTGCCTGGCGGTAGGCCGTCGACCGCATCACGAGGCGGTGAAACTGCTTCACGCTCCAGCCGGAATCGGCGAGCTCCACCGCGAGCCAATCGAGCAGCTCGGGGTGCGTCGGCTTCTCGCCGAGGCGACCGAAATCGGCCGGCGTGGCGACGATCCCGCGCCCGAAGTGCTGCATCCACAACCGGTTGGCGAGGACCCGGCCGAGGAGCGGGTGGCGCCCGCTCGTGAGGCGCCGTGCCCAGGCGAGGCGCCGGCCGCTGGTGGGCAGTGCCGTGTCGTCGGCGGCGATCGCCGTCTCCCCCTCCGGCCCAGTCACCTGGAGATCGGCCGGCCCCACCTCCCCCTTCGGCTGCCGGTGGTCGCCGCGGTGGAGCACGCGCGTCACCGGGAGATGCCCCGGGGGCTCGGTGAGCACGTGGAGGAAGTCTTCGACGGGCTTCTTCGCCCGGATCGCGGCCACCCCGTCGGCGAGTTTCTTGAGCTCGTCGGCCGCGGGCTGATCGTATTGGTAGAGAACCCCCGGCGTGATGTCGACGCTCGGCCGCTCCTTGAGGAGCTGCACCTGCTCGGGGGTGCGGGTGCCGGCCGGCGTCTTCGCCGCGGTCCGGAGCCGCTCGCGCAGCTCCTCGGGGTGCTTTTCGAGCTCTTTCTCGAGGGCCCTGGCGATCGCCTCGGCCTGCGTGTCGTCGACCGTCTTCTGTGCCGCCACCGCCTCGGCCTCGATCTCGGCACAGCGCGCCCGGTCGGCGTCGGTGAACAGCGACACCAGCCGCTCCGAGGGCGTCTTCCAGGCGGCGGGGTCGAGGGCCGGTGCGAGGATCGCGCGGAGGGCGTAGTAGTCGGCCTGCGGGATCGGGTCGTAGCGGTGGTCGTGGCACTGGGCGCAGTTCACCGACAGGCCGAGCAGCGCCGTCGACACGATCGTCAGCGTGTCGGCGGCGACGGCCTGCCGCGCCGCCTCGGGATCGGCGGCGCCGGCCGTGCCGTCGGCCGCCATCCGCAGGAAGCCGGTCGCCGTCAGCCGGTCGATCGCCGCGGCGTCGAGATTGGCATGGGGGGGCGGCACGAGCTCGTCGCCGGCGAGTTGCTCGACGAGGAACCGGTCGAGCGGCATGTCGGCGGCGAAGGCGCGGATCACCCAGTCGCGATACTTCCACGCATAGGGGCGCTTGGTGTCGTCCTGGTTGGCCCCCGACGAATCGGCGTAGCCGGCGGCATCGAGCCAGTGGCGTGCCTGGCGCTCGCCGTAGTGCGGCGAAGCGAGGAGCCGGTCGAGGAGTTTTTCGTAGGCGCCGGGATCGGGGTCGGCGACGAACGCCTCGACCTCCTCGGCCGACGGGGGCAGGCCGGTGAGGTCGAACGTCGCCCGGCAGATCAGCGCGGCCCGGTCGGCAGGCGGGCCGAACGACAGCCCGTCGCGCTCCAGTCGCGCGAGCACGAACGCGTCGATCGGCGTCGTCACGAGGTCCGGCTGCCGCACCTCCGGCGCGGCGGGCCGGGCCAGCGGTTGAAACGCCCACCAGGCCCGCTCCTCGGGTGTGATCCCCAGCCCCGGGGGCAGCGTTTCCGGTTCGGCGCGGGCGGTCCGCGCCCCCGAGGCGACCCAGCGCTCGAGCGTCGCCACCTCGGCCGGTGTCATCTTCGCGTTGCCCGGGGGCATCTCGCCGGCCCGGACGCGGGCAAGGAGCAGGCTCGCGCCGGGATCGCCGGCCACCAGCGCCGGCCCGGAGTCGCCCCCCTTCGCCATGAACCGCACCTGCCGCAGGTCGAGGCCGCCGTTGAGCTCCTCTTCGGCGCCGTGGCAGTCGAGGCAGTGGGCGCGGAGGATCGGCCGAATGTCCGCTTCGAAGACAGGCACCGGATCCTCGGCGATGGCCGACGGCCAGGTCGCAAGCGCCACCAGCGCGCGCGGCAGCCATGCGGCCAGCGAGGCACGGCACGAGCGTGCTCGAGAGCGGAGCATCGGGGCCTCGGTCGGTCAGCGAACCTCTCCCGAGAGTTTACCCCCGGTCGGTGTCCCGGGGGGAATGCCGAAACCGGCCGGCTCCGCTCGGCGGCAGAGCAGCGGGCAGCCGGCGGGCTTTGAGCGGACGGGACGGCTGTGGCACAATCCCGCCGCGGCACTCCGGCGACCTCGGCCGAAGCGCGCGGGGCATCTCGCGCCGTCGAGCGGCGGCCGGGTCATCTGCCACCACACCCGTCGAGCGATTCCGCCACGAAAGGCCCGTTCATGCGTCGTCCCTGCATCGCCGCCCTGCTGTTCGCCGCGCTCACCGCCGCATCCCTCCGCGCCGACGACCCGCCGCCCGGGTTCACGGCGCTGTTCAACGGCAAGGACCTGACGGGCTGGCGCGGGGGCACGACGTTCGACCACCGCAAGCTCCTGGCGATGCCGGAGGCCGATCGCGCCGAGCAGAT
>VGZO01000038.1 GCA_016872555.1 Planctomycetota bacterium | reverse complement strand
TTGCTGCTCTCCACCGCCTTGCTGCTCTCCACCACCTTGCTGCTCTCCACCGCCTTGCTGCTCTCCACCACCTTGCTGCTCTCCACCACCTTGCTGCTCTCCACCACCTTGCTGCTCTCCGCCACCCTGCTGCTCTCCGCCGCCCTGCTGCTGACCGGGGCGATCGTCGCCACGGCGTTGACCGTCGCCTTGATTGGCTCCGTCTCCCTGGGGCATCCCCGCTTGGTCGCCGTCGCCACCCGGTTCTTGCCCCGGTGCCGGCTTTTGATCGCGCATGCCGGGGGTTTGCTCCCCACGGCCGTCTTCTGGATCGCGGGAGCCCGGGCGATCGGCCCCGTTCGCAGCGGCATCGGTGCCAGCCTGCGCATCGCCAGCGCCCGGTTCGCCGCCTCTCCCGCGCTGGTCACCGGGTCGTGCACGATCGGCACCCGAGCCATCGCCCGCGTTCTCCCCGCCGTTGCGGTCGGAGCTCACGCCGTCCTGGCCGGGACGCTTTCGATCGTCGCGACGTTGCCCGCCCTGCTCATCGCCGCGCCGGTCCCCCTCGGGCTGGCCAGCACGATCGCCATCGCCACGCTGCCCCCGCGCGTCGTCCGCGGCGCCGCCGTCGGCCCCGGCAGCCTGGCGGTCGGCGAGGATCCGCTCCATCGCGGTGCCGTCGTCGGTGCCATCGGCGGCGACACGGTCTGCATCGGCGCCGTCGCGTCCGGACCGCTGCGCGGACCGTCCACCGGAGTTGGCCGGCCGCCCGTCGCCGCCGTCGGTGCCGGACGCGTCCTGACCGTCCGCACCCGACTGCCCATCGCGCTGGTCGTCCGACGAACCGCCTCGCCCCGCGCCCCGCTGCCCATCCGTCGAACCGGACTGCCCACCCGACTCCGCCGATGCCTCACCGTCGGCACCGGCGCGGGGCTGCCCCTGCTGACGTCCACCCGATCTCCCCGCGCGTCCCTCTTCGCCCCGGCCAGCGTTGCCCTGCCCCGCTCCCTGCTCCCCCTCTCCGGCCTGCTGTCCTTCTCCGCCACCGCCATCGCTGGCCGGTTCGTCGCCGTCCTGGCCTCGATCGCGTTGCTGCTGCTGCGGACGCTGCTGATCGTCGTTTTCCCTGTTCCGGTCGCGATCGCCGCCGGGGCGCTGGCGCGCCTGCTGGCCGGCGTCGCGCTGGTCGGGTTGCTGCTGATCCTCGGACCCGCCGTCGTCCTGCCGCTGACCACCATCCTGCCGCTCGCGGCCCCCCTCCGCCCCCTCGCGCCCGCCGCGCTGGTCGGCGTCGCGCGCGCCCTGTTTCCTGGCTCCCTGGCGGTCAGGATCATCGGGGATGCCGGGTTGATCGGCGGGGCGCTGCTGGGGCTTGGCAGCCGCGTCGATCTGCAGTTCCTGCCACGGTGAACGGGCGACGTTGATTTCCTGGGGACGGGTATCGATCGCGAATCCACGGTATTCCAGGACGCTCCCCGGGCCGGCGCCCAGTTTGTCGGGGATTAGCCGTGCCGTCCCCTTGAACACCCCTTCGCGGGGTTCCTCGAGGAGCACGATCGGCGTCACTTGTCCGGCTCCCTTGATCCGCGTCTCGACGCCGACCCGCGCCAGGCCGAAGTCGGGATCGTTGGCCCGGACGCGCACCGCCACCGGGCTCCCCGGCGGCACGCGCAACGGTGAATCAGTCGGTTCCTCGATGGCGATCTCCGGGGCGAGGTCGGCGATCACCTCGATGCGGTGTTCGAGACTGTCGGCCAGCACGCCATCGTCGCTCCCCGCCTGCTGGAAGAGGAGGCGATACGTGGGATGCTCGGGGGCCGTCCGGTCGCCGTTGAGGCGGAGCGGAAACGACACCGTTCCGTGGCGGGCACTCGTCCCGGAGAGCTTGATTTTCAGGTCGCGTTGGCCGTCGCAGCGGAAGTCGATCCAGGCCTGGTCGAGGGGTTGGTTGGCCTCGACGGTGAGCGTGGCGAGCGTCTCCTCAACAGCGCGGAGGTCCCCCTGCCACGCAGCCGTTTCCGGTCCGCGGCGCGTGTACGGCGGAAAGTCGTAGCGGACCTCACGCACCAGCAGCGACGGCGCGTCGACCACCGACACCCGCACCGGCTCGGTGTGGCTGTCGCCGGCGGCGATCGCGACGGCGAGCGACCGATCGAGCCCGCGGGCGGCGTCGGGCAAGAGCGCCGTGTACAGGCGCCCGCCGCCGTCGGCGTCGGCGGTGGCGCGCATCGCCACCTCCCAGGGCGCGCCGTGCGGATCGGGAAGCCCCGCCTCGTTCAGCGGAGTGATCCGGCAGACCGGCTCCTCGCCCGACCGCAGGCCACGGATCGCGGCGCTGGTCTCGAGTTGCCGTCCGCGGACGACAACCGCCCGGCCCCCGTCGATCGCCACCTTGCGGCGGGGATCGGCCCCGCTCCCGCGCCCATCCTTGGAAGGATCGTCGGCTGCGGCCCCGTTGGGCATCCGCCACGCCAATTGCGGACTGTCGATCTGCACCCGCGATGGCGCAGCCCAGCCGATCCATGGCGCCAGCAGCCGAGCCCCCGACACCAGCAGGCTCTTGGGCGCGAGCACTTCGTACAGCCCCACAAGCACCACCGCCGCCAGCAGGGCGTAGGTGAGGCGGAGGGCCATCGTCCAGTCGATGGTGGTGCCCGCGGCGAAGTCGGCGAGTTGCCGCGCCGTCCGCCGCTTGAGCGACGTCACGACCACCGGCGCGCTGCCTGCGGGCCGGGCCCGGACCAGGACCGTGTTCACCAGGTCGTTGTGCAGTTCGGGATGCTCGCGTTCGATCTGCCGTGCCGCGTAGACGAGATTGACGCGGTAGCGCACCAACGGCAACAGCCAGCGGAGCGCCGCGGCCGCCAGGCCCACCAGACCGGCGCCCAGCCATGCCCACCGGACGGGCCGCGGAAGCCCCCCCACGACCAGCCAGTGCTCGACGAGCCCGCCGCAAGCCAGCCACCCGATCGCCCCGAGCGTGGCACCGAGGATGAACGTGGTGAACGCGACCCCCTTGTAGTCGGCAGAGGCAGCGGCGAGCCGGCCGGCGAGGTAGGCGTCGGAGTTCGCGCCTTCGCCCGCGGCGCCGGGGGTCCACTCGCGGACGGTCAACGCCTCGACGCCGGCGGCCGGCGCCGGGCGGGGCACGTCGGCCGGTGGATCGGCGACGGCTGCGGCGGCATCGGGGGGCGGGATCACGGACGCCATCGGCGGTCCTCCGATCGCCGCGGCCGGCGGCAGCAGCGACTCGCATCCAGTATATCGGTCGATCGCCCCGCCGGCCCGCGGGCAAAGCGGCCGGGCCCACGCGCCGGCTGCCATTGCCGATCGGTGCCGGGGCCTGCGATATCTGTGCGGCGCGTCCACCGTCCCCCTGCCGACCCGCCGCCATGCGTCTCCTGCCCGATGCCGAGTCGTTCCGTCGGCTCGTCGACGGCTCTCTGACCGGGGTCGGCCCGGCGCTCGCCCGCGGCGTGCTCGCCGGGGTGGCGATCCCCTATGGCGCGGTGGTCGGCCTGCGGAATCGCGCCTACGACACCGGGCTTCTCGGCATCCGCCGCGCGGACGTTCCGGTGGTGTCGGTGGGCAACCTCACGCTCGGCGGCACCGGCAAGACCCCGCTGGTGTCGTGGATCGCTCGCGCCTACCGCCGCCGGTCACGGCGTGTGGCGATCGTCAGCCGTGGCTACGGCGCACTGGCCGGAGAACCCAGCGACGAGGCCGCCGAGCTGGCGGTGGTGCTCCCCGACGTGCCGCACGTCGCCGACCGTGACCGGGTCGCTGCCGTCGCCCGGGCCGTCGCCGGGGGAGCCGAGGTGGCGATCCTCGACGACGGCTTCCAGCACCGGCGGCTCGCCCGAACCGTCGACATCGTCGCCGTCGACGCCACCGATCCCGACGGCTGCGGCCACCTCTTCCCGCGCGGTCTGCTGCGCGAGCCGGTGGCGGCGCTCCGCCGCGCCGACGCCGTGGTCCTCACCCGCGCCTCCGCCGTCGCGCACGAGCGCCGTCGCGAGATCCACGCCGCCGTCGTGCGTGCCAGCGGCGCCCGGCCGCTGGTCTGGCTGGAGACGGACCACGAGCCGGTCGGGTTGCGCGGCCTCGACGGGGCGCTCCGGCCGCTGGAGTGGCTCGCCGGCAGGCGCGTGGCGGCGTTCGCCGGGATCGGCAATCCCGCCCCCTTCCGCGCGATGCTGGTCGGCCGCGGTGCGGCTCCGCTCGGCTTCCACGCCTTCCCCGATCACCATCGCTACGACGCTTCCGACCAGCATCGGCTCGGCGCGTGGGGTGCCGGCCTCGGGGCCGAGGTGCTCGTCACGACCCTCAAGGACATGGTGAAGCTGAGCCCGGAGGCGTTCACCCTGCCGGTCGTCGCCGTGGAGATCGCGCTGGCGCCCCTCGGCGACGCCGCCCCCCTCGAGCGACTGCTCGACGACGTCTGGCGGCGTGACGGGGTGGAGTCGTGAGCGCTTCCGACCCGCGGCTGGTGATCGTCGAGCCCTGCCTCGAGCCCTCGGCCCCGGGGGCGGCGGGGAGCCATGCCGGCCGGTTCGTCTCCGCGCTGCTGGGCGTTGCCGGCCAGCGCCGCTGCACGATCGTCGCGCGGCGCGGATTCGTCGCCGGTGCCGGGATCCCGGAAGAGTGCGCCGTCCAGGCGACGCTGCCGTTCGGTCCACACTCCAAGGTGACCGCCGCCGGCGAACTCGACCGGCTCGACGAGCGCGGCCGGCGCCGGTTTCGTCCCGAGCTGCCGTGGGCCGCTTGGCACCGGCAGCGCCGCCGCGAGGAGCGGATCGAGGGCTTCGCGCGCGGCGTGCTCCCGGCGCTGGCCGACCTGCGTGCCGGCGACGTGGTGTTCGTGACGACCGCGTCGGAACTCGAAGCCGCGGGGCTGGCTCGGGCGCTGGCGCGGTCCCCGTTGCCCGTCGGCATCGGCTGCCACGTGCTGTTCCACACCGCGATCGAACGCGGCTTCCGCACCGATCGGCCGCGGCAGGTCGGGCGGTTGGAGCGCGTGCGGCGGCTGCTGGCGGGGGCCGTGCACGAGGCCGCCCCCCACCGGCTCGCGTTCCACGCCACGACGCCCGAGCTGGCGGCGCAGTACACCCGGCTCGGCGTGGCACCCTGTGGCGTGCTGCCCTACCCGGTCGTCGTTCCGCCGCCACCGCCGGGGCAGCGCTCCGCCGCGGGGCCCCTGCGGGTCGCGGCGCTCGGCGACGCCCGCCCGGAGAAGAACAGCCACCATCTCGCCGGGATCGTCGACGCGGTCGCGGCGCGGCCGGTGCTGGCGGCCGCGGTGACGTTCGCCGTGCAGTGCAATCCGGGCTTCGCCGCCACCTCGACCGCGCCCGGGCACGAAGCGGTGCGCCGCTGCCTGGCGGAACTCGGTGACCGGCCGAGCGTCGAGCTCGTCGACGGGCCGCTCGACGACGCGGCCTACATCGGCCAGCTGCGCCGCGCCGACGTCGCCCTGCTGGCCTACGATCAGGACCGCTACCGCACGCGGCTCTCGGCGATCCTCCTCGAAACGCTCGTCGCCGGGGCGGTGCCGATCGTCACCGGCGGGGGCTGGATGGCCCGGCAACTCGCCGGCGCACAGGCTGACCATGTCGCGCGGATCGCCGCCGGCGCCGCCAGCCAGCGGCTGGGGCTCGTTCGCGCCATGACCGTCCGCCACCCGGGGCTCGCCGTGCGCTGCGCCGTGCCGGCGGGGACCACGGCGCTGGTGGTGGACGTGGCATGGGCGTGCGACGGCACCGATGCCCTCGCCGAACCGCCGCTCCGGCTGGCCTGTGCCACCGACGACGACGATGCCCCGCCGCTCCCCGCCACGGTCGCCTGTGCACCGTCGGCGGGTCGGACGACGGCCGTGCTGTTTCCGCTCCGGCCGGTCGCGACGCCCCGGACCATGACCGTTCACGTCGGGCCGGTCCGCGCCGCGGCGGAGGTGGCGATCGACCGGATCGCGATCGACGCGCTGGCCGGCGGCGCCCCGCCACCGGCGGGGGCCGCGGGCGTGATCGTCGACGATGTCGCCGACGTTCCCGCCGCCCTGGCCGAGGTGGCGCGGCACGCCGACCATTACAGGCACGCCGCCGCCGCGCTGGGTCGGGCGGTCGGGGCCGTCCACGGTCCGGCGGCACTCCTCGAGCGACTCGTGCCATGACCGCCCCCACCCCCGCGCGGTGCGACATCTCGCTGGTGGTCAACACCCACCAGCGCCCGCGGCACCTGGGGCTGGTGCTCGCGTCGATCGCCGCCCAGGAGGGGGTCGCGGGGCGTTTCGACGTCGTCGTCAGCGACGACGGCTCGACCGACGACACGGCCGCGGTCGTCGCCGCCTTCGCCGCGCGCGTGCCGTTCCCCGTGCGCTTCACCACCGAGCAGCGCGACGGCTTCCGGCTAGCGCGGGTCCGCAACCGCGGGGCGCTGCTGGCCGGCGGAGAGACGCTGCTGTTCCTCGACGGCGATTGCATCCTCCCCCCGGACCATGTCGCCGCCTACCTGGCGCGGCGGCAGCGCGGTACGGCGCTGCTCGGCTACTGCGTGCGCCTCCCCGAGGAGGCCAGCCGCGACCTCGAACCGGGGCCCGTCGACTGGCACGCCCTGTCCGCGCGGGTTCCCCGGGCCGAGCGGGAGGCCGTGGCGCGCCGGCTCCGCAAACAGCGCTGGCACTCCTGGCTCCGCCACCCCACCAAACCGCGCCTCGCCGGCGGCAACTTCGCCGTCTGGCGCGACGACTACGTCGCCGTCAACGGCTTCGACGAGCGGTTCCGCGGCTGGGGCCAGGAAGACGACGACCTGGGACTGCGCCTCCGAGCCGCCGGCGTCCGGCTCGAGCCGATCATCGACCGGACGATGACCTACCACGTCTGGCACCCGACCGATCCCAGCGCCACGCCGCGGTGGCGGGACGGTGCGAACGTCGGTTACTTCCTCCGCCGCGGGCGGTTGACGAAGTGTCGCGCGGGGCTCGTGAGGCGCCCCTGCGGGCAGATCGTCTGGGGCCTACCGCCGGATCTGCCGACGACCGCAGTCGGCCGGGCGCTCGCGGCGCTTCTCGGCGGGGCTCCGCAGGCCGCTCCAGGGGGGGCGTGCGAGATCGACGTCGTGATCCGTCCAGGGAGCGGAACGTTCCGCCGACGTGCCGAGTGCCGCGTGGTGCTGCTCGCCGACGGAGCGACCGGCCGATCGGCACCGGGCATCCGCCCAGGCTGGTTCGGCCGACGGGCGGATCGGGTCGTGTCTACCGATCCGGAGACGCTGCCGGCCGTCCTCGACGAAGTCGGCTGACCAGGAGGCGCCGCAGGCCGACGGCTACTTCTTCTTCTCGAGGTGGAGCGTGTGCTTCCGCAGCCGCGGCGAGTACTTCTTGACCTTCAGCTTCTCGCCGCCGGTCTTCTTGCGGAGCGTGTAGTTGTGGTCGCCGCTCTCCTCGCAAACCAGGTGGACGACTTCGAGTTTCTTCTTGCCCTTGGCCATGACCCCACTCCACCCGCTGCCAGCGTGTCGGAAAAACAAGAGGGTACCGCGGCCGGACCGCCCCCGCCAGTCGTCTCCGGCATCCGACCGGTCCGGGGCCTCTGTGGCCGCCGATTTGCGGGCCCTGGGGGCGCCACTATGATGCCCAGGGGGCTTCGGGGCAGCCGGGACGGGCCCGCGAACACGCGCGCGGGTCGTCCGGGCGAACCATCGTCGACGGTGACCGCTCATGGCTGGGCAGACCATTTCTTCGACCGGTGCCGCCGGCGTGCACTCCGACCCGGGTAGCGGGCGCGGCCTCGCCGCGGGCCTTCTCCGCCAGGTTCCAGCCTGGGCGGTGTCGATGCTCGTCCACATCATCATCCTGCTGGCGATGGCGCTGATCGTCTCCGAGGCCCCCAAGGCCGACCTGCGCCCGAAGATGATCGTCTCCAACGCCCCGGAGAGCGCCGAGGACATCGGCGACCTCGCCGACGAGATGCCCGATCAGTTGCCGATGGAGGAAGTGACCGACCCGGTAGTCGTCCCCGATGCGGCGGTCGAGAACGTCCAGGTGGTGGCCGACGCCGAGGATCTCTCGGCACCTGCCGTGGCGGTCGAACTGAGCGACTTCGGCAGCGAGATGGTGCAGCCGAGCGATCTGCTCGCCGGCGTCGGCGGGATCGCGGGGCAGGCGGGGGGCCTCGGTGGCCGCACTGATCCGAAGATGCGGCAACAGCTCGTTCTCGCCGGCGGCGGCAACGCACAGACGGAGGCGGCCGTCGAGGCGGCATTGAAATGGTTCATCTCCCATCAGATGCCCGACGGCGGTTGGTCGTTCGACCTCGCCGCCTGCCCGAGCTGCCAGGGCCAGTGCTCGCACTCGGGGAAGTCGCGGGCGAAGGACCGCTGCGGGGCGACAGCGCTGGCGCTGCTGCCGTTCCTCGGCCGCGGCTACACGCACCGCGAGGGCCCGTACAAAAAGCAGCTCGACGCCGGGATCGCGTTCCTCGCCGGGATGTCGCTCAAGGGAGAGGGGAAGTGCTACGGTGAGGATGGCACACTGTACTCGCAGGGGCTCGCGGGGATCGTCCTCTCGGAGTCCTACGCGATGTCGAAGGACCCGCGCCTCCAGCTCCCCGCGCAGTTGGCGCTGAACTTCATCATGACTGCCCAGGATCCGGTGGGCGGCGGCTGGCGCTATTCGCCGAAGCAACCCGGCGACACCTCGGCGGTCGGCTGGCAATTGATGGCACTGAAGAGCGGCGACATGGCGAATCTCCGCGTCAATCCGCTGACCGTGAAGAAGGCGGTGGCGTTCCTCGACTCGGTGCAGTCCGACGACGGCGCCGCCTACGGCTACACCGACAAGTCGACCCCCGGGCCGGCGCGGAACGCCGTCGGCCTGCTGTGCCGGATGTACCTCGGGTGGAAGAAGAACAACCCCGCTCTCCAGCGCGGCGTCGCGAACCTCGCCAAGGCGGGTCCGTCGAAGGACCTGTACCACAACTACTACGCCACGCAGGTCCTTCACCACCTCGAGGGCGACGCCTGGACCGCGTGGAACACCCGGATGCGCGACCTGCTCCTCAATACGCAGGCCAAGCGCGGCCACGAGGCGGGGAGCTGGTACGACGGCGTCGACAGCGGCCACGGTGCCGACGCGGCCGGACGGCTGTACTGCACCGCGCTGTCGGCGATGATCCTCGAGGTCTACTACCGCCACCTGCCGATCTACGGGCAGCAGAGCGTCGAGGAAGACTTCCGCGAGTAGCCGGGACCGGCCGCCCCGGTCTCCAGCCGACCGCGGCCGGTTGTCGATGATCCTCCCGGGTGACGTGCGCGGCCATCACCGCGCCCGCAGGGTCGCCGTCACCGGGAGAGTCGACCGTGGCCGCCGAGGGTGCCGTCGAGGATACGGAACGGCGTCCCACCACAGCCGGCGACGGGGGCACGGCGACCCGCCTGGAGCGGGTCCTCACCAGCCCGCAGGTCCGCTCGGGCTACGCCAGCCTGCTGGTCCAACTCGCGGCGCTGATCGTCCTCTCGCTCCTCACCGTCCGCGGCCCCCGGACCGGCCGGCCGCTGGCGCTGGTCATCGACATCGGCACCGGCGACGCCGCCGACTCCGCGGATGGCCGTGGTCCGGCCGCGGCGGCACACCCTGCCGAAGCGGCCGGACCAGAGGCCCCCGCAGCGGACATCGCCGTGGTGACCGCACCGGCGACGGAGGCCGCCGCGGTGGTCGAGCAACCGCTCGTCGAACCGTCGGCCGAGACCGGTGTTCCCACCGCCAATGCGGGGCACGTGCAGCCGGTCGCTCACCGCCCCGGTGCCCCGGCGGCGCCGGGGGCAGCCGCCGACGGCGATCCCTTCGCCGCCCGGCGGCGCTTCGGCGCGGGGCGCGGAACCGATGCCGGAAGCGGGGCGGCCGGCGCCTCGCCGGCCAGCGACGCGGCGGTCGAACGCGGCCTGGCATGGCTGGCGCGTCACCAGGCCACCGACGGATCGTGGCGCTTCGACCTCGCCGACTGCCGCTGCGACGGCGCTTGCCGTGCTCCGGGCACGTTGTCGAGCACGACGGCGAGCACCGGCCTGGCGCTGTTGCCGTTTCTCGGAGCCGGCCACACGCACACGGCCGGCCCCTACCAGGAGACGGTGGCGCGCGGGATTTATTACCTGCTCAGCCGCGAGCGGACGACCCCCCGGGGGAGCGACTTCTGCGAAGGCACCATGTATGGCCAGGGCGTGACGACACTGGCCCTCGCCGAGGCGCTCGGCATGACCGGCGACGCGCTCCTCGAGCGCCCGGTGGCGGGTGCGATCCGGTTCATCGAGACCTCGCAGGATCTCCACGGTGGCGGCTGGCGCTACCTGCCGGGTCAGGCCGGCGACATCACGGTCACCGCCTGGCAACTGGTGGCGCTCAAGAGCTGTCAGCTCGCCGGCCAGGAGGCTCCGTCGCCGACGATCGCCGGGATCCGTCGGTTCCTCGATTCGGTCCAGTCGCGCGGAGGTTCCGCCTACGGCTACCGGACGCCCGCCGCCAAACCGGCGACGTCGGCGATCGGCCTCCTCTGCCGCGTCTACACCGGTTGGCCGCGCGACGACCGCCGCCTGCGCGAAGGACTCGACGGGCTGGTGCGCACCGGCCCCGACCCGCAGGCGATCTACACCAACTTCTACCTGTCGCAGGCCCTCCTCCAGACCGACCACCCCGGTTGGCCAAGGTGGAACGCCCGTCACCGGGATCAGCTCGTCGCCCTCCAGGGCCGGGCCGGGCACGAGGCGGGCAGTTGGTGGTTTACCGACGCGGAGACGGCGCCAGGGGGCCGTCTGGCCCACACGGCGCTGGCTGTGCTGACACTCGAGGTCTACTACCGGCTGCTGCCGATCTACTCGGAAGACGCCGTGCGCCGTGGCTTCTGAGCTGTGGCGGTCGCCGGCCGGCGGACTGCTATCATCGTGTCGGGAGCAGTCCATGCAGCTCGGCACGTACACCCGTCTGACCGTCCTGCTCGGCGTGGCCGCCGCCGCGGTGGGCTGGCTCGGTGTCGCCGGCTGGCTGGCGGTCGTCGTGCTCCTGGCGAGCATCGGCCTGCATGTCGCCGGTAACTTCGTCGGCACGCGCCTCCGTGATCAGACCGACGGGGCGATCCGCCGCCGCCGCTCGCGCGGCGACCGGGCCCTCGAACAGGTTCCCGTGCCGACCGCCGTGCCGTCACGGCTGGAACGGCGCGAATCGCTCGGCCGCACGGTGCCGGTGTCGGCCACCGTGGGTGCGATCTGCGGCGGGGCCATGGGCACCACGGCGCTGGTGATGGCCACCCGGGCATCGCCCGCCGGCGCCGTCTTCGGCGGCGTGTCGAGCGCCGTGATCGGGGCCCTGTTCGGTTTCCTCGCGGCCGGGTTCGTCGAGGTGGTCCGCACGGGTCTCCGCGAGGCGATCGAGGCGGAGGAGCGGGCCGCGGGCGAGGCTCGACCATCGACCACGCCCCCGCGGGGTTCGGCCGGGTGACGGCCGGCATGGCGGCCGCCGCGCCGCCGTGGTACAACCCCCCGATGCACCTTCCAGGAGTCCGATCGGAACGATCCATGGCCAAACCCCACCGCGGCCTCAAAAAGGCCAATCACGGCGCCCGTCCTGCCAACAGCAAGGCACGGCGACTGAAACGGAAACACATCCGCACCTGAGCCGGTTCGGAGGCCGGCCGGTCGGTCGCGGCTCCCGCTGCACGCGAGAGCACCGTCGGCAGCGTTCCGGTGGGGTGCATCGACCGGGACCGACGGCTGCGAGGGCCGTGGCCGGCACGCACCTTTCCACACCATCGGCCGTTGCCTCCCCTGGGTCGCCGGTCCACAGGGTGTCCTTTCCCGGGTTCTCCGCGTCACGGGGGCCCGTTCCCGACGAGAACGAGATCGTGGCACCGCGCGACTACATCATCGATCCCTCCGCCTACGACGTTTCCCGCGTGATCGCCGGCATCACGGAGATCCGTCAGTGGAACCGGCAGCGTTTCGAGATGGAGCAACTCACGGCGATCGTCTTCGAGGACCGCTCGCGCGGGCTGTGCGTCGGCTACAAGGACGTGACTCCCGACGAGTTCTGGGTTCGGGGTCACTTCCCCGAGGTGGCGGTGATGCCCGGCGTGATGATGTGCGAGGCGGCCGCCCAGCTCTCCAGCTATTTCACGCAGAAATACAACCTGCTCGATGCCCAGATGATCGGTTTCGGCGGCATGGAAGACGTGCGGTTCCGCGAACCGGTCCGCCCCGGCGACCGGTTGGTGATCACCGTCGAACGCATCCGTGTCCGTCCGCGGGCGATGATCGTCTGCCGGTTCCAGGGGCTCGTCCGCGACAGCATCGTCGTCGACGGCGTCATCAAGGGTGTGCCGCTGCCTGTCGACTTCCTCGTCCAGTCGGCCACGGCCGGCAACGCGCACGCCGGTTGACGGCGGTACCGCAGCGGCGGGCGCGGTCGCCCCACGGCGCCGCCGCGCCCGCGCGAGCCACGGATCACGCCCACGCTCCGCCGTTCCAGGATCCCCGATGCCGCGCCGTGGTGCCAAGAAGCCCGACCGTGCCCTGGACGTGTCGTGGCACCTCCTGCGGATCGCCGACCTTCCCACTCCCTGCTTCCCTGCCGAGTTGTTTCCCACCGGTGCTTCTCCGGTCGAACTGGAGGTGGGCAGCGGCAAGGGCCTGTTCCTCGCCACGGCGGCCGCGGCACAGCCGCAGCGCCTCTACCTGGGCACGGAGATCGCCTTCGGCTACGCCCGGCTCGCGGCCGGCCGGCTCGCCCGGGCCCGCCTCACCAACGCCCGCGTCGCGCACGGCGACGCCGGCCTGCTCGTCCGCTCCGGCCTCCCCGACGGGTGCCTGGCCGCGGTCCATGTCTATTTCCCCGACCCGTGGTGGAAGGCCCGCCACAAGAAGCGCCGCGTCCTCTCCGCGATCTTTCTCGACCATGTCGGCAGGGTCCTCGGGGCGGACGGCGTGCTCCACGTCTGGACCGACGTCGAGGAGTACTTCCGCGAATCGCTCGACCTCGCTGCCGCGACCGGCTGTTTCGCTCCCCCCCGGGATGTCCCCGCGACCGAGCCGACGCACGATCTCGACTACCGCACGCACTTCGAGCGGCGCACGCGCCTCGCCGGCGCACCGGTGTGGCGGGCGGCGCTGGTCCGGACCGGAGCCGCGGCCCGGGTCGTACGCGAAGAGCGGCCTTCGCCACCTCCGGGCTGACGCCCGCCGTCGGCGCTCAGACGACGATCTCGAGCCACGCCCCGCCGCCGATCTCCGGCGCGGCAGGCAGACAGGCCGGCCACAGCGCCACGCTCCCCGGGGCGATCACCGTCCCCGCCCAGGAGAGGCGATCGACCGCCATCACCAGCCGCATCCCGGAGGAGGGGACGGGAGTCGCTCCGGGGAGCCGGTCGACCCGGAAGTGGGTGCAGGAAGCGAGAGGGTTGCCGTCGGCGGCGCGCCGGAGATCGGGTTCGAAATCGTCGAAGTCGATGCAGCGCAACGACTCCGCGACGTGCAGCTGACGCGGCCGCCCGTCGAGGCCGACGCGGTTCCAGTCGAACACGCGGTAGGTGGTGTCGCTGTTCTGCTGGATCTCGAACACCAGCAGGCCGCCGCCGAGCGCGTGCAACCGGCCACTGTGCACCATCAGGCTGTCGCCCACGGCCGGTTCCAGGGCGTGGACGCACTCGGCCACGGTGCCGGCGGAGAGGGCCGCCTCGAATCGGTCGCGGGTCACGCCGTGGCGCAGGCCCGCATACAGGCGGGCTCCCGGGCGGACGCCGACGAAATGCCACATCTCCGACTTCGGTTCGCCGGCCAGGGCGGGGGCGATCGCGGCGGGGGGATGCACCTGGATCGAGAGGTCGTCGGCGCAGTCGAGCACCTTGACGAGCAGCGGGAACCGAGCGGCAGGATGGTCGGCCAGCATGTCCCCGAAGATCGCGCGCCGGTGGCGGCTCCAGAGGTCGTGGAGCGTCGTCCCGGCAAGCTCTCCGGTGGCCACCACGCTCTGGCAGTCGGGGCGGTCGGACAGCTCCCACGATGCGCCGTACGGTCGATCGTCGGGGAGGGTGCGGCCGAGGGCCGTCTCGAAGAGCCTCCCACCCCAGACGCGGGTCTGGTACCGGGGCGTGAAGGTCAGCGGTGCGGCGGGGAGGTCGGGCGTCATCGTGGTCCGGTGGGCAAGGCGGAGGAACGACAGGGCGGGAGCGGAGCGGATGCCGGCCTGCCGACCGGCGTCAGGTGCGCGCCGCGGCCGCCTCGTAGGTCCGGCCGGTGACGCCACAGGCACGCTGGTCGAGCGCGATCTGGTAGAGCCGCGTTCCCGCGGCGGTCGGATAGCGACCCGTGAGGCAGGCTTGGCAGAGCTGATCCTGGCCAAGACCGATCGAGCGGGCGATCGCGTCGAGCGGCAGGTAGCGCAGCGAATCGGCCCCGAGGCGGTGGGCCATCTCGGCCTGGGCGTCGTCGGTGAGCACGCCGTCGCGCAGGAACGCCGGTGCGAACAGCTCGTCGATCGTCGACATGTCGATGCCGTAGAAACAGGGGGCGATGATCGGCGGGCAGGCGATGCGGACATGGATCTCGCGCGCCCCGCCGAGCGACCGCATCCGCCCGAGGAGCACCTTCATGGTGGTGCTGCGGACGATCGAATCCTCGACGAGCAGGACGCGCTTCCCCTCGAGGACCTCGCGGAGCGGAGTGTACTTCGACTCGGCCTTCTGGCGCCGGCTCGCCGGACCGTCGATGAACGTGCGCCCCGTGTAGCGGTTGCGGATCAGCCCCTCGACGCTCGGGATCGCCAACCGGTAGGCCATCGCGTCGGCCGCGGCCTTGCTCGTGTCGGGCACCGGCACCACCACCGTATCGGCGTCGATCGGCACCGTCTCGAGGCGTGCCAATTCCTCGCCGAGATGCTTGCGCACCAGATACACGCTGCGCTCGTCCATCGTGCTGGCGACGTTGGCGAAGTAGATCCACTCGAAGAAACAGTGGGCCCGGGGGCGTGGGGCGGCGAAGCGCACGGTCCGCGCACCCTGGCGATCGACCACGAGGGCCGTTCCCGGCTCGAGTGAGCGGATCGACGAGGTCGGAAAGCCGAGGTTGATCAGCGCGACGCTCTCGCTCGCCGCCGCCATCACCCCGCCGTCGATCGCGTACTCCATCGGGCGGATCCCGAGGGGATCGCGGGCGACGATCATCCGGCCGCAGGCATCGAGGAGGGCGATGTTCCAGGCACCGTCGAAGCGGGCCGAGATCGCCGCGAGCAGCTCGGCCGGATCGGGATCGGCGTCCCCCGACAGCTCGCGGCCGATGGCGTGCATGATGACTTCGGTGTCGTTGTCGCGGGCGAGGTGGTTATCGCCGTCGGCGAGGATCTCGGCGCGGAGCTGCGGGTAGTTGGCGAGTTGACCGTTGAAGCCGAAGGCGAACCACTTGCGCTTTTGGATGTGGGGACGCTCGAGCGGCTGGGCGTAGCCCGGGTCGTCGGCTCCGCAGGTCGCATAGCGCACGTGGCCGATCGCCGCCCGGCCCGTGAGTTGCTGCATCAGCGACTCGAACGGGTGCCGCTGGCTCATGCGGAACACCTCGGTGACGCTGCCCACGTCCTTGTGGGTGACGAGCAATTGGTTGCGCTCGGGATTCCAAGCGGTCATCCCGGCCGACAATTGGCCGCGGTTCTGCATGTCGAGCAGCATCCGCGGCACGAGCCTGGCCACGTCGGCGGTCCCTGCGGACGCGGTGCCGAGATGGTAGATCGCCGCAATCCCGCATTCGTGGTGGAGGTCGCTCACCGGCACTCACCCGCACGGCGGGACTGTGGGAACGGATCCGGTCGCGGCTCGGACGCCGCCCGAACTATACGGCTCAGCCGCCGCCGCGCCCACCGCCGGCGGGCAGGTGTGGCCGCGGGCCATGACGAGCGAGTAGGATGCCGCCCGTGAACCGCCCCGTGACGCGGCCTGCCGCAGGCAGGATGCCATGGATCCGTCACACCGCCACGCCGTCATCGAGGCTGCGACCCTGATCGTGGTCAAGGTCGGCACGCGCGTCCTGACAACCTCCGCCGGGCTGCTCGACGATCGGCGGATCGAGGCGTTGTGCCGTCAATTCGACACCCTGCTGGCGGCCGGTCGGGAGATCGTCCTGGTCAGCTCGGGCGCCGTCGGAGCCGGCATGGGCCGGCTCGGTCTGGCGAGCCGGCCGCAGGAGCTGGCCCATCTCCAGGCGGTGGCCGCGATCGGCCAAAGCTGCCTCGTCGAGGCCTACGAGCGCGCCCTGCGCTCCCGGGGCCGCCACGCCGCCCAGGTCCTGCTGGTGGCCGACGACCTCCGGCAGCGGACCCGCTACCTCAACATCCGCAACACGCTCCGGGCCCTGGTCGATTACGGGGCCGTGCCGATCATCAACGAGAACGACACGGTCAGCGTCGAGGAACTGCGGTCGAGCTTCGGTGACAACGACCGCCTCGCCGCCCAGGTGGCGACGCTGGTCGGCGCGCCGCTGCTGGTGCTCCTGTCCGACGTCGACGGGTTGTTCGACCGGCACCCCGCCGAACCGGGAGCGCGGCTGCTGCCCGAGATCACCGCCGTCGACGCCGCCGTCGAGGGTCTCGCGCGCGACAGTCTCGGTGGCGTGTCGAAGGGGGGCATGGCCAGCAAGATCGCCGCCGCACGGATCGTCACCGAGGCCGGCGGGCATTGCCTGATCGCCTCCGGTCGCGACGACCACGTCCTCGAGCGGATCATCCGCGGCGAGCCGGTGGGGACGCTGTTTCTCGGAAGGCCGACGACCATGCCGGCGCGGAAACGTTGGCTGGGGTGGTCGGCGGACGCGCGCGGCGTGTTGCTCGTCGACGACGGTGCCCGCCGGGCGCTTGCCGACCACGGGCGCAGCCTGCTGGCGGCCGGCGTCGTCGAGGTCGAGGGGGAATTCGCCGTCGGCGACACCGTCGCGGTCGCCGGCTCCGACCGACGGCCGTTCGCCCGGGGGCTGGTCAATTACCCGGCCGACGACCTGCGGCGGATCGCCGGCCTGAAGACCGAGGCGATCGCTTCGGTGCTCGGCTACTGCCCGTACGACGAGGTGGTGCACCGCGACAATCTCGCGGTCATCAACCGCGAAGCCGCCACCATGTGATCCCCAGGCGACCGTCGCCGCACCGCACCGGACCGCCCCTGCCCCATGATCGTGGAATTGGTCATCGTCTTCGCCCTGATCCTCGCCAACGGCTTCTTCTCCGGAGCCGAGATGGCGATCGTCGCCAGCCGGCGCGGTCGCCTCGCCGACATCGCCGAAGGGGGCGATCGCGCGGCGCGGATCGCCCTCGACCTCGCTTCGAGCCCCGATCGGTTCCTCCCCACTGTCCAGGTCGGGATCACGCTGGTCGGCACGCTGGCGGCGGCGTACGGCGGCAACCGGATCGTCAGCGACATTGCCACGGGCATCGCCCGGCTCGGGCCACCGGCGCTGGTCCCCTGGGCCCACACGATCGCCCTGGTGACGTTCGTCGGGCTGCTGTCGTTCTTCACCCTCCTGCTCGGCGAGTTGGTGCCGAAGCGGCTCGCCCTGCGCCGCGCGGAAGCGGTCGCCCGCGCGGTCGCGCCGGCGATGTCGCTGTTCGCCCGGCTGGCGACGCCGCTGGTCTGGGGGCTGTCGCAGGCGACCTCGGCGGTGCTGTTCCTCCTCGGCGCCAACCGAGGTGCCGAGCCGAGCGTGTCGGTCGACGACATCGAGCACCTCCTCGAGGCCGGGCGGGCCGAAGGGGTCCTCGAAGCGGTCGAGCAGGCGGTTGCCGCCGAGGCGCTGCGGCTGGGCGAGCGCAGCGTCCGCGACATCATGCGGCCCCGGATCGATCTCGACGCCCTCGACATCGACACCCCGGCCGACGAGATCGTCGGTGCGATCGCGATGGCGGGCTACTCCCGGCTGCCCGTCTACCAGGGTTCGCTCGACCACATCCTCGGCTACGTGTCTATCAAGGACGTCCTCCGCCACAGCTGGATGGGCTGGCCGATCGAGCTGCGACGGATGATGCACAAGCCCCTGTTCGTCCCGGAGTCGATGCCGCTCGACCGGCTTCTCGAGCTGTTTCAGAAGGAGCGCAACCAGCTCGCCATCGTGCTCGACGAATACGGCGGCACGGAGGGTCTGGTGACGATGGAGGACGTCTTCGAGGAGCTCGTCGGCGAGATCCACGACGAGCACGGCCACACCGCCGCCCGATTCACGCGCCGCGAAGACGGCTCGTGGCTCGTCGACGGCAGTGCCAGCGTCGAGGACCTCGTCGAGACCTGCGGGATCCGTGTCGAGTCGCTGCCCCGCGACTACTCGACCGTCTCCGGGCTGGTGCTGGCGACGCTCGAGCGGATCCCGGCGGTGGGAGACACGGCGACCTGGAACGGACTCGTTCTCGAGGTCGTCGACATGGACGGTCGACGCATCGACAAGCTGCTCGTCAGGCGCTCGTGACGGCCGCCCCGTCGGTCACTTCGCCGGCTCGAAGCCTTCCGGGATCGGGACGGGCCGCTGGGGGGGCTCCGGACGCTGCCGCGGCTGGTCCGCAGGGGGCTCCGGCGGAGCCGGGGCGCGAGTGAGGACGTCCTGGAGAATGAACGGCACCGGGAACGGCTCGTCGAGTTGTTCGAGGAGCCGCCGGTACTTGAAGATCACCTCGACCAGTTCGTCGTTGCCGATCTGGTCGTTGCGGAGGATTTCCGAGCTGTCGAGGACCTTCCGCCACGAGGCGAACGCAGTCTCGTAGGCCTTGCGCGCATTCTGCAGACGGGCGGCGTCGAATTCCTGGCCGGCGAGCCACGTCTGCTCGCGGGCCTCGAGCGCCGCCTCGGTGACCTCCGCTTCGCAGGCCGCTTTCCAGTAGTCGAAGTTCACGATCTCGCGGTAACGGGCGATGATCTCCGCCGTCTCCGCCGCCTCGACGTACTCGGCGGCGAGTTGCCGCGCCTTGTCGCGGGCGTCGGCCGGGGCCTGTCGGGCGACCATCGGCCAGTTCACCGCCGTCGCCACCGTCGCCTCGTAGGCCGTCTTCGCCTGGTCTTCGGTGCGATCGGCAGGCGGCACCGCGAGGGCCGCCTTCTGGGCATCCGACAGGCCGTCGCGAAGCTTCGCTTCGAGCGCCGCGAACTGCCCCGGGAGCAGCGCCTCGAGCTCGCCCTGGAGTTGCTCCGCGCGGGTCAGCTTCGTCTCGCGCATCAGCAACTGGATCGGGACGTTCCAGGTGGTGGGGATCTCGCGTTCGGCGAACTTCATCATGTCGCTCCCCGCCTGCGCCCAGGCGTCGCGGGCGACGTTGCCGAACACCCCCTCCTCCTCGATCGCGCGGGCGTGGTTGATCGCCGTCATCATCGGCTCGCTGTGGAAGATCAGCGCGGTGGTGCGGAGCGGCGCCCCCTTGTCGACGAGCTGCTGCCCCTCGAGATACTTTTCGCGCCCGACGAGCCAGTTGTCACGGTCGGCAGGGACACGCCCCCCCTTGCGGTCGCGCTCGTGGAAATCGTCGTCGGTCTTGAACAGCCGGCGGTACTGCACCTTCTCGTCGGCCTTGCCGATCTTCTGCCCGATGAACCACCCCATCCTTCCGAACAGGCGCGGTTCGTTGGTGTTGTAGCCGATGCCCTGGCGGAGGAACTCGATCCCCTTCATGACCCAGGAATAGCGGTCGTGGTAGTCGTCGAACTCCACCGAGATGTTGTAGGAGAGGTTGTGGGCCTGGAAGTCCCACACCGAGTAGAAGTTCGGCTGCAGTTTGGTCATCTGCTCGAGCGTCGCCGAGAGGTTGGTCCAGTCCTCGACTTTCTTGTAGTGATTCGCCCGATCCCAGAGCAGCGTGACGGCGATGTTCTTCAGGCCGAGCGTCGCCAGCCGGATCGTCTCGCTCGTCGGATCGATCTCGCCGAGATTGGCCTGCGACAGGCCGTACGCCAGCCGCTGCCTGGCCAACAGCCCTCCCGGGCTCTCCGCATCGGCCGGCAGGCTCAGCAGCGCCAACGGCACGAGGAGGACGGCGATCGCCACCAGGGCCACCAGCGTGCCCCGCCGCAATCCCAGCCACGTCCCCGCCGTCCCCCGCGAACCCCGTCCTGGCAAATCGCTCATGATGCCACCTCACGCGCCTTCAGACACAACGCCCCGGCAATGAAGAACGCCAGCAGGTAGCCGAACGTCTCCGCCCCGTGGGCTGCCACCAGATCGAAGGGGATGTCGAACCCACCGGCGACGAAATCGCCGGTTCCCAACGCCGACAGCGACGGGAACAGCGCGGCTCCGAGCCGCATCGGTGCCAGCAGCGCCGTGTCGACCGCCTTCATCACCTGCACCGCCGGCGTCTCGTCGAGCTGGAGGGTGATGCTCATCTGGGTCACGATCCTGTACAGCGATTCGATCGGTCCGCCGCCCGGGACGATCGTCGAGTCCCCGGTGACCTGGCTCGCGAACAGGCGGTTGATGAACTCCCGGAACTGCCCCACCATCACCACGGCGAGCGTCGCCAGGAGGGCGACCGGCCCGGCGAGGAACGTGCTGAACATCACCCCCAGCGCCGTCACCAGGAGCATCGAGAACCAGATCCCGAGGCAACTCTTCGCGTAGTTGAAGGCGAACGAACCGCTGCCGGTACGGAGATAGAAATCGGCCTGGGCGACGCCGAAGTACTGCGACGGCTCGAGGCACTGGAGCACGACCTCGACACGGCCGTCGGAGACGACATCCCGGTACAGATCGACCTGCCTCGTCCCTTCGGCGGTCGTCGCGCTGACGGCCCGGGGGATCGTCAGCGAGTCGATCGTGAATTCCTTGGCGGTGAAATAGAACGGGTCGGTCTGCAAGCCCGACGTCGGGTTGCGCAGCCGAACGCTGCCGGCGACTCCCTTTTCGATGTCCCCCTTGTGCGTCCGGAACACGCGGACGGTCATTTCCAGCGGTAGCCCGTCGGGGAACCGGCCCTCGAAAATGCCGTCGAACTCCCAGATCGCCGCTGCCAGCTTGCCCCCCTCGATGAACTGCCGGTAGCCCCACTCCGAACCGACACTGATGCCGCGCGTGCTCGGCCGCCCTTCGCGATCGAGGAAGCGGAGCTTGCCGCGCAGCGGCCGCCGGGCCTCGAGGAGACCGATCGGGGGACCGACCTCGTACCCGCCGGCGGCCGTGCGGGTCACGGTGTGGCGATGCCCCTGGAGGAAGTCGGTCTGGCCCGTGCCGTCGGTCCCGAGCTCGACCCGGTGCCGGTGGCCACGGTCGAGGCTCGTCCGTCCCTCGGAGCCGACCACGGTGGCCGGTGCACCCGCGGCCGCGTTCTTGGCGGTGGCACGGATCTCGGCGATGTCGTTGTCGTCGAGCGTGTGGCCGTGCTGCACGCTGCGCACGACGAACGCCCAGCCGACCAATCCCATCACCGCCAGCAGCGCCGTCCCGACGAGGGAGAAGCCGAGCATTCGCCCGAGGACGATCTCGCCGGTGCGGACCGGCTTGGTGGTCACCGTCTGGATCGCCTTGGCCTTGAAATCGGCCGGCAGGCTGAACACTGAGAGAATCAACGTCACCAGGCAGACCAGCAGATTGGTGGCGGCGAGGATGAACCCCAGATACAGCTTTCCGGGATTGACGCTGGCCGGATCGAGGAACCAGCCGGCGAACAGGACGATCAGCGCGAACAGCCCGAGCACCACCAGCACGTTGCGGCGGAGCGATTCCTGGATCGCCAGTCGGGCCAGCGCCCACACGCGCCGCGGGCTCATCCGCAAAAGGTCGCCGATGCCGCCGATCACCCCCCGGTAGACGCGGTCACCGGCCACGAGCGGCCCGACCGAGGCCGACTGGGCGAGCCAGGCGAGCATCGCGGCGATCACGGCGACGAGGCTCACGGCGAGGAGGTATTGGGCGAACGCCGGTCCGAACCAGGACACGAACGCCGGGATTTCCTTTTCCAGAACCATCGGTGGTCACCCGCGTGGCTGTCTGTGGTGGTCGATCAGGGGTTTTTCCGGCTCGCGGGACGGTTCGACGCCCAGCCAACCGCCCCGGCCCCCGTCTCGGGAGGCGGGGGCGTCACTGCTTCGCACGCCGGCCGGGCCGGGCCTCGGTGTCGCGCACGACCTCGAGGAACAGATCCTCGAGCGTGGTCATCGGGTTGCCGATCTCGGCATCCTCGACCCCGTGGCGCCGCAGGACCGCCCGGATCTCCTCGGTGGCCTGCGGCGGCAGTCCTTTGGCACGGATCTGGGTCACGTCGGTCACGCGGAGCATGTCCTCGACCCGGCCGAGCTCCTTCAGCTCGCCCTGGTGGAGGACGGCGATCCGGTCGCACACGTCCTCGACGTCGGCCAGCAGGTGGGAGCTCATGATCACCGTCTTGCCCCGTTTCTTGAGGTCGATGATCAGGTCCTTCATCTCCCGCGTGCCGATCGGATCGAGGCCGCTGGTGGGCTCGTCGAGCAGCACCAGCTCGGGGTCGTTGATCAGCGCCTGGGCGACGCCGATGCGGCGCGTCATGCCCTTGGAATACTCGCGCAGCTGCCGTTTCTTGTCGCGTCCGAGACCGACCATTTCGATGAGCACGTCGGCCCGCTGCTTGCGCTGCGCCGGCGACATGTCGAACAGCCGGCCGTAGAAATCGAGCGTCTCCTCGGCATCGAGGAACTTGTAAAGATACGACTCCTCCGGCAGGTAGCCGATCCGCTCGTTCTTGCCGACGTCGCTGGCCTCGCGGCCGAAGATGAACGCGTCGCCCGAGGTGGGGAAGATCAGCCCCAGCAGCAGCTTCATGGTCGTCGTCTTGCCCGAGCCGTTGGGGCCGAGCAGTCCGAAGATCTCGCCGCGCTGGATCTTCAGATCGAGCGGTTTGAGGGCCACCTTCTTGCTGCGGCCCCAGAAATCGCGGTACGTCTTCGAGAGGTTGCGCGTCTCGACGATCGTTTCGCCGTCGCCGCTCCGGGCGGCGGGCCCCCCTGCTCCGGCTCGGGCCCGACCGTCGATCTCTCGCGATGTCGCCATAGGAGCCATTCCCCGCCGCTGTGGTTCAATGCTCAGCCGGTGTTCGGCACCACGCCCCAGATTTACCCGGCACGCCAGTTGTACTGCCGACAGGGCGGTTGTGTAGGGGACGGATCCATGCCGAGGCGGCTAGTCCTACGGCAGTCGACCGCGGAGGGTTTTCGTCGGCTCTGCTCCGGTCCGGAACCGGCGGCGTCTGCGACCCCGCACACCGCGGCCGGCGGACACGCCAACGCCTGGGGGGCGCCGCCGGGCGCGGAGACGCACGGCAGTCTCCCTCGCCGGGCCCGTGGAGCGATTTCGCGAACCAGTCTCGCCTCGGGGCTGTGCTTGACGAAGGCCCAGACACGGCTACGATTGATCGAGATTGAGTCTCAATATCTCAGGTGAGGCGATTCAGTGCTGATCAAGTCGAGATGCGGATTCACACTCGTCGAGTTGCTGGTGGTCATCGCGATCATCGGCACCTTGGTTGGCCTGCTGCTTCCCGCCATTCAGGGGGCCCGCGAAGCGGCCCGACGGGTATCGTGCCACAACAACCTGAAGCAACTCGGCGTGGCGCTCCACAACCACCTCACCGCCCGTGGACACCTCCCCCCGTCAAGTGACTTGGCCGGTTCGCGAGTCGGCGGCACGACGGGACAGCCTTGGTCCGGTCAGGCACTGATGCTGCCCTACCTCGAGGGAGACTCGGTCTACCGCGCGATCGACTTTTCCAAGGGCTATCACGACGCCGCTCACCGCCCACCGAAGATGCCGTTCATCCTCGCATCGACGCGCGTCGACGTGCTGATGTGCCCGTCCGAGCCGAAGAACCAGGCGCGGCTGGCGAGCGACGGGACTCCGGAGCACTATCCGCTCAACTACGCCCTCAGCGTCGGGCACTTCCTCGTCCATGATCCGGTCGCGAAGGCCGACGGCGGTGCCGCATTCGCCCCGGACGCCAAGTTCCGTGCCGCGGCGGTTCCCGACGGCCTCAGCAAGACGCTCGCGATGTCCGAGGTGAAGGCGTTTACCCCCCGCTACCACGACTGCTCGACACCCCCACACGAGCCTCCCTCCACGCCGGCGGCGGTGTTCACGTCGGGCGGATCATGGTCGGCCACCAACGGCCACACCGAGTGGGTCTGCGGTCGCGCGATCCACAACGGATTCACCACCACGTTCCCGCCGAACACGGTGATTTCCCACGTCAACGGCGGCACGACCTACGACATCTCGGTAACGAGCTCACGCGAGGGCCGAAGCGCGACCGAACCGACGTTTGCCGTCATCCCCTCGCGCAGCCACCATCCGGGCACGGTCGCCAGCCTGTTCCTCGATGGCTCGGTGCGGAGCATCGCCAACGAGATCGCGCCCACGACCTGGCGGGCGCTCGGCTCGCGTGCCGGTGGCGAAGTCACCGGCGACGAATGACGGTTACGCGCCGCTCGAAGAAGTCTCGACGGCCGGCGCCGTGGTCCGCGTGACCTGCTCGACGAGCTGATGGGCAGCCCGCAGCTCGGCGGGATGGAAGTAGGCCTCGTCGGGCACGCCGACGTGGTCGATCTTTTCCGCGGCGAGCTGCTCCCACGACAGGCCGCTCGACAGATGCCAGGCCGCCGCCTGGGCCACCTTCTGGCTGATCGCTCCGCGGCCGAGCGCCTCGAGGACCGCGGCCAGCTTCGGGTCGGTCGAGAAGGTGTCGAGCTCCTGCATGCGGTACGGGATCCGAGGCATCGGGTCGTGCTTGCCGTATTCCAGGCAGACGGTCGCGACACGGACGACCCGGGTTTTCTCAGGGGGCACCGAGAAGGGGCCACCGGGCGCGACAACGCCCCCCATTCCTCCGCCCATGCCGCCCATGCCACCCATGCCACCCATGCCACCCATGCCACCGCCTCCACCGGTCTGGAAGCCTCCCCCACCACCCCTGCCGCCGCCCCCCATGCCCCCCATCCCCATGCCGCCGCCCCCCATCCCCATCTGGGCGAGGACCGGGACGCCGACGAAGGCATCGGGAAGACGGAGCGACAGCGGCTTGCCGGAGGTGTTTTGCACGATCACCTGAGCCGAGCGGGCGTCGTTGGGAATGTAGGTGAGTTTGATGAGCCCCTTGGCTTCCGCCTCGAGCACCGTGCCGCCGTCTTCGGGGGCGACTGCCATCCGGGGCGTCCGGGCGGCCCGGGGTCCCCGCACCGGCTCCCGCGCGTCGGCGGGAAGCAGTCCCGCCGCGCCGGCGACCAAAGCCACGCCGAGCGCCAGCTGACGGAACGGATCACGCGTGGACATCGCAGACACTCCCTCGAGGAGGAGACGGACGATCCCCGCCGCCGGCCGTTCTCATGGACGGGCCGTAGGCGACGTCCCCAAGTATGCCTTCGGTCCCCAAGTATGCCTTCGGTTGGTGCGCCCGGGAAATCTCCCGGCCTTCCTGATCCGCCGGCCATGACGGATCGGCGGGTCGTAGCGTCGCACCGGCCCCCGCACCGCCACCTCGGCGGGACCGCGCGAGCGGCTCGCTCCAGGGCCAAGGACCACACCGAAGGCCGTCCACGCCGAAACGGATCTGGTCGGGCGATCAGCGCTTCGAAAACTGCGTGCCGCGTCGGGCACCGCGCAGGCCGTACTTTTTTCGCTCCTTCATCCGCCCGTCGCGGGTGAGGAGGCCGCCCTGGCGAAGCGGTTCGGCCAGTTCGCCGTCGAGCGACTTGAGGGCCCGGGCGATCCCCAACCGGCAGGCGCCGGCTTGGCCGGCCGGCCCGCCGCCGTCCACCTGGATGGCGATGTCGACCGCCGCTTGGCGCCCCACCGTCTCCAGGGCTCCGCTGACGAGGACCCGGTCCTTGACCGCGGGGAAGTAGGCATCGAGTGCTCGGCCGTTGACGATGATCGTGCCCGCCCCTGGACGGAGCCGCACACGGGCCACGGCCGTCTTCCGCCGCCCCGTCGCCAGGACCGTGTCACCCGACCGCACCGTCCGCACCCGCTGTTCCTCGGCCATCGCCCTTCACCCCTGTTCGAGTCGCTCGCTGTGATCGCCGTCCGCGACGTCGATCCGGTACGGTCCTCGGCTCACTTCACGCCGGCTTCCATCGCCACCGGGCCCTGCGCCTGATGGGGATGGTCGGGTCCGGCGTAGACCTTCAGTTTGTCGAGCATTCCCCGGCCGAGCCGGGTCTTGGGCAGCATCCGCCGCACCGCTTCCTCGACGATCAATTCCGGGCGCCGGTCGCGGCGGTGCTCGGCCGTCTCGGAGCGCAGCCCCTGGTAACCCGTGTACCACTTGTAGAGCTTTTGCTGCCACTTCTTGCCGCTCATCTCGATCTTTTCGGCGTTGATGACGACGACGTAATCACCCGTGTCGATGTGCGGCGTGTAGGTGGGGCGGTGCTTGCCCATCAGCACCATCGCGACATCGCTGGCCAGCCGGCCGACCATCTTTCCGGAGGCGTCGACCAGCCACCAGCGCTGCTCGACCTCACCCGGCTTGGCCATGTAGGTCTTCATCGGAAACCGTCGCCATCGTTGGGAAAAAGGGATCGATCGCCGGCACGGCGCCTCGAAGGGCGGGCCGCGGGGGCATGGGCCCCCGGGATGGCACTCCCAAAGCAGATGGAATGCCGAAAACGCGGGTTTGGAGGATACCAGTGGTCAGGGAAGGGGACAAGCGACGCTCGGGCGCCGGCGAAAAACCCCCGTCGACCTGCGATTCAGCCGGGCGAGCCCGCCTCCCCCCGTAATACCTCCCCCCACAGGCCGTCCGACACGAGCAAGCCCGGCCGGGTGAGCCGGACATGGCGACCGTCGTCGGTCACCCACCCTCGGTCGAGCCACCGGCCGACCACCCCGCCTGCGAGGGCATCGAGCGAGAAGCCGCTCGCCGTCTCGAACGCCATCCGATCGAGCCCATCCCGGCGCCTGAGGCCGACGACGATCCGCTCGCGGGCCGCCTCCTCGGCGGTCATCGCGTCGACGTCGCCGGTGGCGTCGTGCCCGGCGAGCACGCGCGTGATCCAGGTCGTCACGCTGCGGTGGTTGGTGGTCCGTGTCCGGCCGTCGAACCGGGCCGCCGACGGCCCGAAGGCCTCCCCTGGCCGGCAATCCCAGTAGGCCTCGTTGTGGCGGCAGCGGTGGCCGGGCCGGGCGAAATTGCTGACCTCGTAGTGCTCGTATCCCGCCGCGACGAGCCGGTCGATCGCCCGCTCGAACATCGCGCGCTCGAGCGCCTCGTCGACGGGGGCGAGCAGTCCCTTGCGCCGCCGCGACTCGAAGGCCGTCCCCTGCTCCCACGTCAGGCAGTAGACCGACACGTGCCGGCAGCCAAGATTCACGACCGCCCCGAGATCTGCGTCGACCGCCGCCAGCGACTGCCCTGGTGCCGCGATCAACAGGTCGACGTTGACCGCCATCCCGGCGTCGTGGAGCAGGCGGACGGCGTCGCGGACGTCGTCGGGGGCGTGGTCACGGTCGAGGATCTGGAGCGTCTCGGCGGCGAGGCTCTGTGCCCCGAGGCTCACCCGATTCACGCCGCAGTCGCGCACGGCCGCGACGAAGCCGCCGCTGACGTCGCGGGGATTGGCTTCGACGGTGACTTCCGCCCCGGCTCCGGCCACGAGCCAGGGCGTGAGGATCGCGAACAGCCGGCGCAGGCCGTCGGGCCCGAGGTGCGACGGAGTCCCGCCGCCGAGATAGAGCGTGTCGAGCGCGAGCGGCGCGTCGAGCCGCGACAGCTCCCGGTCGAGCGCCGTGAGGTAGCGGTCGACGAGATCGTCGCGGCCGGTGACCAGCGCGAAGTCGCAATACCCGCAGCGGTGGCGGCAGAACGGGACGTGGACGTAGGCGTGACGGGGTTGGACCGGCGGGGTCATCACGGCATCGTGCCACAAGCCGGCGGCGACCGCACCCGCAGCCGCCCGTCATCGCTCCCCGGTGCCCGGAACCGGCGCGCCGCATTGGGCCGGGCGGCCGGAGGGGGGCCGCGGGACGAGTCGCCGGTGGCACGCCCGCCCTCACAGCCAGACGTGGAATCGGCCGTCGAGCATGCCGGGCAGGCGGCGGTCGAGGATCCGGCGGACGCGCTGGTCGGTGTAGCGCGTCGAAAAGTGCGTGGCGATGATCACCTCGTTGCGGAACCGCTCTCGACGGGCGAGGAAGTCGTCGAGGTGCATGTGGCCGAATTTGCGAATCTTGTCCTTGCGGTGGGCATGGGCGACGAACGTCAGCTCGGTGATCAGGACCATCGCCTCATACATCGCCGGGCAGCGGTCGAGCCCCTCGGCGGTGCTGTCGCCGAGGTAGGCCACCAGCGGCGTGCGCATCTCCTGCGTGACCTCGGTACCCGAGAGGCGGAGGTCGCGGATCCGCTCGCCGGGCAGACCGTGGTACTCCGGCTTGAGCTTGCGCCGCCGTTCCCAGACGACGTAGCCGACGCTCGGCAGCGTATGGCAGGTGGCCGACACCGTGACGACATGCTCGCGCGACAGCTCGATCTCGTCACCCGGGCGGGCGGCGAGGAGCGTGCAGGGGAGCGTGCCGCGGTCGAGGCGGGAGACGGCGCGGAGCAGCTTCTCGATCGGTTCGACCGACTCCTCGGGCACGTAGATCGTCGGCGGCTCCATCTTCATCATCCGCCGGCGGGCGACGTACACCGGCAGCGCCGCGACGTGGTCGAGGTGGGTGTGGGTGAGGAACCAGGTGCCGGTCGCCATGAAGCTCCACGGCTGCCCCCCGAGGTCGAAGCCGAGCTTCAGCTCCGGGACACGCCAGTAGCTCTGCACGGCCGCCCGCGAGTAGCCCTCGATCGTGAGCCCCTTGTGGACGAGGGTCCGCAGCGGCGCGTTGTCGATCATGCGGTCACTTCCAGGGGGGCCGGGGGCCGGTTCGCCGCCGCCAGCCAGATCTCGTCGAACAGCCGCTCCTGCCGGGTCACGAGCCGGCCGCGGCGGACGAGCTCCAGGACGGCCAGAAAGATACCCACGACGCGCGAGCGCGGCATCTCCTCGGCACCGGCCGGCACCTCGAACAGCGACGTGAAGGCCACCGTTCCCCGCTCGGCGACGGCCGCCTCGACCCGTTCGATATGGACCTCGATCGGGGTGTCGTCGTGGACGATGCGGCGCGGCTTCCGCGCCTCGCCGCGCCGCAGCACGCGCCCCAGGGCCCCGACCAGATCCCACACCTGGACGTCGCCGATCGTGACCGGTGGCGGCTGGCCGCCGGCGACCGGTTCCTGGCCTGCCTGACGGGGAAAGCGCAGCTCCCAGTGTCGGGCCCGGTCCTCGAGCATCACCGCGGCGTCGCGGAATTGCTTGTATTCGAGCAACCGGCGGACGAGATCCTCGCGTACCGTCTCGACCGGCTCCTCGGCCTGCTCCTCCGGACGGGGCACGAGGGCCCGGGCCTTGATCTCGACGAGCACGCTGGCCAGGTCGACGAACTCCCCCACCTGGTCGATGGCGAGGACCTCGAGGGGTTCGAGGTAGGCGACGAACTCCTCGGCGATCCGTGCGATCGGGACGGTGGTGATGTCGACCTCGTGCCTCTTGACCAGGTGCAGCAGGAGGTCGAGAGGGCCGGAGAAGACGTCGAGGGCGACCTTGAACTCCACGACGGCCTCCCGCGCCGGCCACCGCCGACCCGATCACGTGCCACCGCCACGCGATGGCCAGGCCCCGTTTCCGACCGGGGGCGACCGGCGAACAGCCGGCCACGGGTCATTTGCCGAGATGCCCCGGCACGTGTCAATGCCGGCGGGCACCGGCCACCGCCATTGGCCGTCGGCCCCGACGGGACGGTACAACCCGGACTCGTGGTTGCCTGCGGTCTCCGCCGCCGGCGCTTGGCACGAGGCACGCGACGATGGACAGGCTCTGGGCACCGTGGCGGATGGGGTACCTCCAGGGAACGGCGACCGAGACCGCCGCGGAGCCGATGCCGACGGCGTGGCGGTCCGGTGCCGACGAGCGTTGCTTCCTGTGCCGTGCCGCCGCGACGGACGGCCGTCACGACCGGGCCCTCGGCGTCGTCGAGCGGACGGCGCGGGGCCTCGTGATCGTCAACCGGTATCCCTACGGTGGCGGCCACCTGCTGCTGGCCCCCCTCGACCACCGCGCCACGCTCGGGGCGCTTGCCGACGACGTCCTCCTCGACCTCCAGCGGCAGCTGGCGCGGTGGATCGGGCTCCTCGAGCGGTCGCTCCACGCGCAGGGTTTCAACGTCGGCTTGAATCTCGGCGCCGTCGCCGGCGCGGGGGTGCCGGGGCATCTCCACTGGCACCTCCTGCCGCGCTGGCAGGGAGACGTCAATTTCATGCCCGCGCTGGCCGAGGTCCGGGTGATCTCGCAGGCGCTCGACGCGCTGTGGGAGCAGCTCGCCACCGCCGCCGCCGAGACGCCCCCCTGACGCCATGACGCACCCGCCGCCCTCTCCGCCCCCCGCCGATTGGCAGGCCCGCGAGGCGCTGCTCCTCGCCCCCTGGGCGATGCGCGCGGCTGACTCGGCGGGGCGCGTCCATCCCGAGCCTGCCCATCCCTTCCGCAGCCCCTACCAGCGCGACCGCGATCGCGTCGTGCATTCGGC
The DNA here is from genome assembly GCA_016872555.1 of Planctomycetota bacterium. Lineage (NCBI taxonomy): Bacteria > Pseudomonadati > Planctomycetota > Planctomycetota bacterium. The sequence goes on along the minus strand of VGZO01000038.1, from coordinate 10,358 downwards.
CGCGTTCCGCCGTCTGGCCCACAAGACGCAGGTCTTCACCGGGTATCTCGGCGACTATCACCGCAGCCGCCTGACCCACACTCTCGAGGTGACCGGCATCGCGCGGACGCTGGCCCGTGGCCTGGCGCTCAACGAAGACCTCGTCGAGACACTCGCCCTGGCCCACGACATCGGTCATCCCCCGCTCGGCCACGCCGGCGAGGACACGCTCGACGAGCTGCTCGCGGCCGACGGCGGCTTCAACCACAACGCCCAGGCGCTGCGGATCGTCGAATTGCTCGAGCACCGTTACCCGGGCTTCCCTGGCCTCAACCTGTCGCGCGAGGTGATCGATTCGCAGCGGGCGCGGATCTCCCGGCCGTCGGGCGCCGCGCCGCTGCTCGAGGCCCAGGTCGTCGATGCCGCCGACTCGGTCGCCTACGACACCCACGACGCCGACGACGCGGTGGAACTGGGCCTCGTCCGCCTCGGCGAGCTGCTCGACCTGCCGTTGGTGGCGACAGCGGCGGCACGCGTCCACGACCGGCTCGGCACGCTGCCCGCTGCCGATCTCCGGCCGACGGTGCTCCACGAGTTGATCGAATGGCAGGTGTCCGACCTGCTCGCCAACTCCCGCGCGGCGATCGACCGGGCGCGGATCGATTCCGTGGCCGCCGTCCGCGCCCACCCGGGGCGGCTGGTCGTCCACTCCGCCGAGCTCGTCGCCGGCAAACGGGAGCTGGAGCGGTTCCTTTTCGAGCGTGTCTACCGCAGCGAGCGGGTGATGGCGGTGCGGCGGCCGGCGCAGCGGAAGCTCGGGGAGCTGTTCGCCTGGTACGTCGACCACCCCGACGGCCTCCCGTCCGGCTTCCACTCCCGTGTCGCCGACCATGGCCGCCGGCGTTCGGTCGGGGACTACATCGCGGGAATGACCGACCGCTTTCTCGAACGCGACCATGCCGCCCGCTGCGTGAAGGCCTGAGGCCGGCGCGACAGTGCCGCCAACGCGGGACCATGAAACCAGCGTCGGGCCCTTCAGAGGGGGCAGGGCGATGGTAGGATTGTGGCCCCGGTAGTCTGCATCTCGCCCTCCGCGACCGACGGAAGTGCCATGGCCCTGATCATCCTGCGCGGCCTGTTCGTCATGGTGTCGCTGGGGATCGCAGTCTTGATGTTCGGTTCCGAGGGGATTCGCAACTACCCGTCCTGGGTCCCGTTCGCAGTCCTCCTGGCGATGATCGCCATTCCCGCCGCGGTCATCGGCCTCGACACCTGGATCAAGCGCAAAGACCTGACCGTGATCACGGCGGTCTACTTCGGGATGCTGGTGGGGATCTTCCTCACCTACGTCGCGATCCTCGCGCTGACGCCGATCCTCCCCACGGGCCCCAACCGCTGGCCGATCGTCGATTGGCTGCCGCTGATCCTCGGGATGATCCTCTGCTACTCATGCGTCAGCCTGCTCCTCCAGACGCGCAACGACTTCCGGTTCCTCATCCCCTACGTGGAATTCGCCCGCGACGTCCAGGGAATGCGCCCCAACCTCCTCGACGCCACCGCGATCATCGACGGGCGGATCGCCGACCTCGCCGAGGCGGGGGTGTTCGAGAGCCGGTTCGTCGTCCCGTCGTTCGTGGTCGACGAGCTCCAGAATGCCGCCGAGAGCACCGACAAGCAGCGCCGGCTCCGTGGCCGCCGCGGCCTCGACATCCTCACCCGGCTCCGGGCCCGCGAATCGATCGACGTCGAGGTGCTGACACCGGACAACGAGGTTGCCGCCGAGGGTTCCGACGACGCCCGTGCCGTGGCCATGGCCCGGCGGCTCGGCGGCCGGATCATCACCAACGACCCGAACCTCGTGAAGATCGCCGCCCTGCGGAGCGTCCAGGCGATCAACGTCAACGACGTCGCCATGGCCCTCAAGCCGACCTACGTCCCCGGCGACTCGTTCCACGTCCGGCTCGTGAAGCCGGGGGAGGAGGCTGGGCAGGCCGTCGGCTACCTCGAGGACGGCACGATGGTGGTCGTCGAGGGAAGCCGCGATCAGATCGGGCGCACCGTGCCGGTGAGCGTGACCAGCACGCTGCAGACCACGGCCGGGCGGCTGGTGTTCGCGCGGCCGGAGGCGTCGCGGGCCTGAGCGGCCGGCGGGCGATTTGCGGAGAAGAACGGGCGGGCGCCATACTGCGTCCCTCGTCATTTCCCCTTCCGGAGACCTCCGTCATGAACGACGTTCGCCTGCGCCGTGGGCTGTGGGCCGTGGCCCTGTCGCTCGCCCTCGGATCCGCCGCCCGGGCCGCAAACCCGGCCTACACCGATGCGACCAAGACCGACGATGACTTCGCCTTCCAAGGCGAATACGTCGGCGAGGTGCCGATCGACGGCAGCCCGATGCGGATCGGCGTCCACGTCGTCGCCCTCGGCGACGGCAAGTTCGACGTCGTCGCCTACCCGGGCGGCCTCCCCGGCGACGGCTGGCAGCCGCCGACGCGCGTCCTCGGCACCGGCACGCGCTCGGGGACCGGCGCCGACGCGGTGGTCAAGATCGAGGTCCGCGACGACGGCGGCGAGACCTACAAGTCGGAGATCCGCGGCGGTGAGATCGCCGTTCTCGGCCCCGACGGCAAGGCAGCCGCCAAGCTCGCCAAGAAGGCGCGCAAGAGCCCCTCGCTCGGCGCCGCCCCGCCGGCCGGCGCGGTCGTGCTGTTCGACGGCAAGAACACCGACAAGTTCGTCAACGGACGGCTGTCACCCGACGGCCTGTTGATGGAGGGCACGACCACGAAGGATTCGTTCGGCGACGCCACATTGCACGTCGAGTTCCTCCTCCCCTACCAGCCGAAGGACCGTGGCCAGGGGCGGGCCAACAGCGGCGTCTACGTCCAGGGAGCCTACGAGGTGCAGGTCCTCGACAGCTTCGGCCTGACCGGTGAGAACAACGAGTGCGGAGGCGTCTACTCGGTGGCGGCCCCGGCGGTGAACATGTGCCTGCCGCCGCTGCAGTGGCAGACGTACGACATCGACTTCACCGCGCCGAAGTTCCAGGGCGACACGCAGACGCAGCCGGCGCGGATGACCGTCAAGCACAACGGCGTGGTGATCCACGACAACATCGCGATCCCCAAGATCACCCCCGGCGGTCCGGGCAACGGCAAGGGGGCGGGTCCGCTGTTCCTCCAGGACCACGGCAACCCCGTCCGCTACCGCAACATCTGGGTGGTGCCGAAGAAGTCGTGAGCGATCAGACGGCCAGCGGGACGCGGGCAGGCGGTGCGGTGTGCACCGCCTGCCCGCTCCTCTGCGCCGACATCGACCTGCCGGCGGCCGTGCGCGCCTGCGACCATGGCCGGCGGATGCTGACCGCGTCTCCCGGCGGTGTCGCACGGCCTCTCGATCACGGCCCCCCGCTCGAAGCGTCAGCGGCGCTCGGAGCCGCCGCCACGGTGCTGTCCACGGCGCGGCGCGTGCTCGTGACCGGTCTCGGCGAGGTGTCGCTCGACGCGGCCGCACGGGCCGCCGACATCGCGGAGCAGCTCGTCGCGGCGATCGACGGCGGTGATCCGGCGATGGCGCTGCGCTCCGGCCCGACGGTCGCGCGGAGCGGCGCGGTGACGGCCGACTTCGACGACCTGCGTTCCCGCGCCGACGTCGTCGTCGTCTGGGGCTGCGATCCCCCGGCGACGCATCCGCGCTTCTTCGAGCGCTTCCTGCCGCCGCGGGCACGGGTGTTCCACGTCGGTCGGTCCCCGGCTCGCGGGCTGCCGGCCGGCCACGTCGCGGTCGCGCTGGAGCCCCACGAGCGTGTGGCGGCGCTGCGCCGGCTCACGGCCCTGGCCCGTGGCCCCGTCGCGCCGCTCCCCGACGACGCGCTCGGGCACGCACTCGCTCCGCTCGTCGCCGCCGTCGGTGGTGCCGACTGCCTGGGGATCGTCACCGGCGCGCCGGAGGGCAGCGACGGCGGCGTCGGCGCCTGGGCGGTCGCCGAATGGGTCCGCGCCGAGGCGCTGCGCCGCCCCGCCTTCGAAGTGCCGCTGCCGGGCGGGGTCGGCACGGCCAGCGGAGGCGCAGCGGGGACCGCCGCCCTCCTCACCTGGCGCTACGGCGGGCCCGGGGCGATCGCCCGCGCCGACCGCGCGGGGGGCGGGTTCCGCCCGGCCGAGGCGGCGGCAGCGCTGCTCCTCGACCGGGGCGAGGTCGACGCCGTCCTCGTCGTCGGCCGTCCCCGTCCGGAGGCCGCGGCGGCGCTCACTCGCGCTGGCGACCGCGTCGCCGTGGTCACCGTCGCGCCGGACCCGGTCGTCCGGTGGGAGATCTTCGTGCCGGTCACCGACCCGCTCGACGACCCGGGCGAGTGGCTCCGCGCCGATGGCGTCGCGGTCACGATCCCCGGCCGGCATCCCGCTCGGGAAGGCGCGAGTCTCACGAGCGTCCTCGGCCAACTCGGCGCCGCCCTGGCGACGAAGCTCCGGGAGGCGCGGCGATGAGCGGCGAGCGCTTCGTGATCGCCGGCGGCACGATCCACGACCCGGCCCACGGCCGGGATGGCGAGGTCGGCGACCTGTGGATCGACGAGGGGCGGATCGTCTCCCAGCCGGCTGACCCAACCGGGTGGCGCCGCATCGACGCCGCCGGCCTGGTGGTCATGCCCGGCGGCGTCGACCTCCACAGCCACGTCGCCGGACCGAAAGTCGCCGCCGGCCGGCTGCTCACGCCGCCGACGGCACCCGGTGCAACGGCGGCGGTGCCGACGATCCACGCCACCGGCGCCCTCTACGCCGCGCTCGGCTACACCACCGTCTTCGACGCCGCGATCGCGACCGGCGCCGCGAGCCTGGCCCACCGGGAGCTGGCCGAGATGCCCGTCCTCGACCGCGGCATCTACCTCCTCGCGGCCGACGATGCCGACGTCGTCGCGGCGCTCGACCGTGGCGACGATGGTGAGCTGCGCCGGCTCGTGGCGGCCAAGGTCTCCGCCGGCCGCGGCTGGGGGGTGAAGGTCGCCAATCCGGGCGGGCCGGTGTTCTGGAAGCACGGCCGCCGCGGCGACGAGCACGACCTCGACACCACGCTGCCCGGTTCGTCGCTGTCGCCGCGCCACCTCCTCGAGCGCCTCGCCCGCGCCGTGCGGGACGTCGGCCTTCCCCACCCGCTCCACGTCCACACCGCCAACCTCGGCCTTCCCGGCAACTGGCGGACGCTCTTCGAGACGCTGCGCACGCTCGACGGTATCCCCGCCCACCTCGCCCACGTCCAATTCCACAGCTACACCGGCGGCGATCTCGACGAGGGCTCGTTCGGCTCCGGCGTCGCCGCGCTCGTCGAGTGGTTCGACGCCCATCCCGGGATCACGCTCGACGTCGGGCAGGTGCTGTTCGGCTCGACGGTGGTGATGACCGGCGATTCGGCGGCCGCGGCGCACCTGGCGCGGACGACGGGCATGCCCTGGGTGTCGCACGACCGCCACCTTTCCGGGGGCTGCGGCGTGCTGCCGATCCGCTACCGGGAGACGAGCCTCGTCAACGCCTGGCAGTGGGCGATCGGCCTGGAGTGGTTCCTCTCCGTCGCCGATCCGTGGCGCGTGGCGTTGTCGACCGACCATCCCAACGGCGCGAGCTTCACCGCCTACCCGCTCCTGATGCGGCTTCTCGGCGACGCCGCCTTCCGCCGTGAGGCCCTCGCGCGGATCCATCCGAAAGTCCGCAGCCGTTCGCCCCTGGCGACGATCGACCGGGAATACTCGCTGCAGGAGTTGTGCATCGTGACCCGGGCCGCTCCGGCGCGGATCGCGGGGCTCGCCCACAAGGGGCATCTCGGCGCCGGTGCCGATGCCGACATCGCGCTCTACCGGCCGCAGGCCGACCTGGCCGCGATGTTCGCGCTGCCGGCGAAGGTCTACAAGGCTGGGCGGCTCGTCTGCGACGAGGGTCACCTCCGCGACGCAACGCCCGGCGCGGCCCTGCTCGCGCGGGGAACGGGGCCGTGAGGCTGTCGCGTGATCGGCGGAGCTGATCCTGTAGAGTGACCGTTCCCCGGGAGACCATCCGATGCAGCGGATCGCTTTCGCCCTGGCCAGCGTCTTGCTTGTCGCCACCAACGCCGCCGCCGAGTTGCGGGTCGGCACCGGCAGCGCCGACATCACCCCGACCGAGCCGGTGCCGATGTGGGGCTACGGCGACCGGCACGCCATGCTGTCGATCGGCACCCTCGACCCGCTCCGCGCCACCGCGATCGTGATCGCGGCCGGCGAGGAGAAACTCGCGATCGTCGGCCTCGATGTCGGCCGCGCCCCGTCCGAGGCCTCGCTCGAGCGGATCCGGGAGCGGATCCGCGCCGAGGGGGGGATCACCTCGTCGATCATCGCCGGCTCCCACACGCACCATGGCCCGGTGGTCGAACTGGCCGACGAGCCGGGGCAGGGACGGGGGAAGTTCGCGGCGGCGATCCGCTACGGCAAGCACCTCGAGGAGGGGATCGTGGCGGCGATCCTCGCCGCCGACGCCGCGCTCCGCCCGGCCCGAATCGCCACCGGAGCCACCACGCTCGAAGGCTTCAACCGCAACCGCCACTCGAAGATCGATCCCGTCCCGGTCGACCGGACGCTCGCCGTCCTCCGCTGCGACGACGCCGAGACGGGAAAGCCGCTGGCCTTGCTCGTGAACTTCGCCGCCCACCCGACGAGCATCCCGGCTGAGACGCTGAAGTTTTCGGCCGACTACGTCGGCGCGCTGCGGGCGACCGTCGCCGAGGAATGGGGCGGGCAGGCGGTGTTCATGCAGGGGGCCTCGGGGGACCTGTCGACCGACCGGCGCGGCCACGGCGACCACGTGGCGTTCGGCAAGGCGCTCGGCCGCCAGGCGGTGGCGCTGGCCAAGGGACTGGAGCCGAAACCCTCCCCGGAGGCGAAGCTCGTCGTCCGCGAGGAGCGGTTCGGTTTCGAATCGCGCGTCGACTTCCGCAACCCGCTGATCGTGACCGCCTACGGGATGGCATTCTTCCCCGAGCTGGTCAATGCATTCGTCGCCGAATACGCGGCCGGCATCCGGCCGCGCCTCACCGTCGCGGTGCTCGACGAGTCGATCGCACTGGTCGGCGCGTCGGGGGAGTTCTTCTGCCAGCACGCCATCCGGCTGCGCGACCGGGCCCGGGTCGACCAGGTCTTCTTCTGCGGCTACGCCAACGGCTACCACCAGTACTTCCCGACGATCGAAGCGGCCGCGGAAGGGGGCTACGGCGCCGATCCGCAGGTCGCCCCGGCGGCGCTCGGTGCCGGCGAGCAGCTGATGAACACCGCGTTGACCTGGATCTACCAGCTCCGCGGCAAGCTGCCGTGACCCGCTCCCTGTCCGTGGACAAAGCCATCCATGGCCCCAACCGGCCGCGGGACGGCCGGCTCATTCAGTCCACTCCGGCGTTCGCGGGAAGCGCCGAGGGTTTCCCGGGTCGCCTTCGGCCGCATCCGGCGGCCGATCACTTTGTCCACGGTCCGCTATCCCACCGCCCGCTCGACGGCCGCCACGTAGCCGGCGGCCGCCCGCGCCGGATCGAACAGCGTCGCGGCCCGCGTGCGCGACGCCATCCCGTACCGCGACTCGAGCGCCGCGTCTTCGAGGATCTGGAACGCCCGGCGCGGAAACTCGCTCTCCGGCCGCGCCGGCACGATCCGGCCGTTGACGCCGTCGGCGATCGCCTCGCGGGCCGCCGGGCCGTCGACCGCGACCAAGGGCTTGCCGTGCGCCAGTCCGTCGACCAGCGCCCCGCCGTACGCGACGTCGCCCGACTGCCAGACCAGCGCCGCCTCGGCGAGCAGGTCGTCGGCATCGCCGCACCACGGCACGACCGCGAACCGGTCGGTGATCCGTTGCACGTGGGCCCGCCGCGCGAGGCGCGGCGCCAGCGGCCCGGAGCCGACGAGCACGTGGTCGAGGTCGCGGCGGACGACACCAAGCTGGTCGATCGCCCACACGAGCCGCGTGAGGTGGGTCGCCGGCTCGAGGGGGGCGACGGCCACGGTCCAGCACCTGCCGGGATCGAGCCCGAGGCGGGTGGCGAGCTCGCGCCGGTCGCGCCGCCGCGGTCCCGGCAGCATGCTCCCCGGGGCGACGGTGTCGATCCGATCGGGATCGACCCCGGCGGCCCGGCATGCCGCGGCGACCGCCGGCGTCGCGGCGACCACCCGCGCCGCCCGTGATACCGCCAGCCGGTCGGCGAGACCGAGCGTGGACCGGGCCAGCAGCGCGACCAGCGCCGGCCCGGGCACCACCACCAGGGCCGCCGCGGCGGCGCGCGACATCGCCCGCCCCATGGAAACCACGCCCCGCGGGCGCTCGGCGCGGAGCAGCCGCGAAAGCGGAGCGGCCAGTGCCAGCCCCGGCCGCGGGCGCGACGAGAGCGCGACGACGTCGCCGCCGGCATCCTGCAACGCCCTGCCGAGCGCGCCACGACCGCCGGCCAGCGCCACCCGCACGCGCCAGCCGGCATCGACGAGCGCCGTGACCGCGAGCAGCGCCTGCGTGCCGGTGCCGAATCGGTCAGCCCCGTGGACCAGCAGGAGGATCGACCGGGGGCTCGGGCGGGGCATGGCGCGCGGCAGCGATGTCGGGGGACTCGAGCGCCGCGACGTGCGACAGGTGCCGCCACGCGCCGTCGAAGTCGAGACCATACCCGACCACGAACACGTCGGGAATGTCGAAGCCGACGAAATCAGGTTCGATCGTCACTTCCGACCGGCCGAGCTTCCGCAACAACACCAGCGACCTCACCCGCGCGGCGCCGCGCCGTCCGAGCTCGGCGACGAGGGCTTCGAGCGTCCGTCCGGTGTCGAAGATGTCGTCGACGACGAGCACGTCCTGCCCCCCGAGGTCGGGAAGCAGGTCGAGATTGAGATCGAGCCGGCCGGGAGTCGTGTCGGTGCCGCGGTAGCTGCTCGCCCACACCATGCTCACGCGCACCGGTCCGTCGAGCCGCCGGATCAGGTCGGCAACCACCATCAGGCTCCCGGTGAGCACGCCGATGACGGTCAGCGGTCCGGTGCCGTCGGCGCGGACCGCCGCCGCGAGCCGGTCGATGCCGGCGGAGAGTTCATCGGCGCTGAGGAGCACGCGCATCGTGGTGGTGGCGTCCGGGTTCGGGCTGCGATTATGGCCGCGGCAACGCCGCCGGCCTACAACGGGGGCTGTTCCCGGCGATCCAGCCCGCCGCCAGCCGCTCCCATGCCCCCTCCATCCACGGCCGTCCCGCCCCTCCCCGACCGGCCGCACTGGAGCTGGATCGACGTCGCCGGCCACCCCTGCGAGCTGTTCGATCCGCCCGGTGCCGTTCCGGGGCGGGCGGTGATCTACCTCCACGGCGTCCGCGAGCGGACGCTGCGCGAGTCGACGGGTCTGCGGTCGGCCCTCGAGGGGGCGCGGCTGCGGGCGCTCGCCCCGCGCGCGGGGCGCAGCTGGTGGCTCGACCGGATCGTCCCCGAGTTCGACACCGCGGTCTCGCCGGAACGCCACGTCGTCGGCGCGGTGGTGGCGGAAGCGGCCCGGCGGTTCGGCGCGGGGCCACCGGGGATCGCGCTGGTCGGCACGAGCATGGGGGGTCAGGGGGCGCTGCGGCTGGCCTACCGGCATCCGGCGACCTTCCCGGTGGCGGCGGCGATCTCCCCGGCGATCGACTTTCACCTCGCGATGCGCGACATCGCCCGGCTCCCCGACGGCGACCTGTTCGCGTCGCTGTGGCCGTTGTTCGGCGAGATCGAGCGTGCCCGCCAGGACACGGCGATCCTCCACGTTCACCCGCTCAACTGGCCGCGGCACCAGTGGTTCGCCAGCGACCCCACCGACCGCCTCTGGCACGACGGCGCCAGCCGGCTCCACGAGAAGCTCGCCGCCCTCGGCATCCCCCATGTCGCGATTCTCGACCGGGTCGGCGGCGGCCACGGGCCGGCGTACTACGACTCGGTCGCCCCCGACGCGATCGCGTTTTTGGTCACGGCCCTCGACGCCGAGTCGCGCCGGATCGGCTGAGCGTCAGCGCGGTGGAGTCCCGCGCCGCGCCGCGGCGGGGGCGGGCAGCCCCGGGAGCCGGTCGAGGCCCCCGCCCGGCGCGAGCTGGTCGAAATCGAGATACCGGGCGTCGTCGACGTCGACCCGGTTGAGCGAGCGCCAGTAGAGGATCTTGCCGGCCGACGCGCTCGACGTGGGGGCGCCGACGCGCAGCTGGCGGTAGAGCTGGGCGTCGCTGCGCCCATCCCCCTCGAACACGAGCAGGTCCTTGGCCTCGCTCCACGACAGCCTGGCGCTCCGTGCCGTGAACGACTCCCCCTCGACCATCACGTTGCCGGCCGCGACCAATTCGAGCGCCGAGCGCGTCTGCCCGGGGCGCGGCGGCGACTG
>VGZO01000037.1 GCA_016872555.1 Planctomycetota bacterium | reverse complement strand
CCCGGATGGACGTTGTCGGGCACCGGGGGACCGGGGTGGAATGCCGCTGGCTACCTCGACATGAGCTCCGGGCAGTCGTGGCGGAGCCCGTCGTTCGCCGTGTCGAGTTTGGAGTACCTCGAGGTTTCCTACCGCACCACGCTCGCCACGGCGCCGACCGGATTTGCCGGCATGGTCTCGACGGTGTCGATGAATCCGGCGGCAACGTGGAACTTCAATCCGCAGTCGCCCGGACCGACCGGCCAGGATCTGATCGCCGACGACTATCGCTCCAGCCTGGCGACGGCTGCCGGCTGGCAGGAACAGACGCTCTATTCGCGCGTGCAGCGGAATGCGACCGCCGCGAGCGTCCGTTTCCACGGCGACACCGGCGGCACGCTGTCGATCGACGATGTCCGCGTGGCGCGGGTGAGCGATCGTGGCGCGGTGGCCGATTGGTCCGACGCCGTCTGGGCCGCCCGACCACGCGCTGCCTCGCTGGCGGCCGCGCCGGCGCTGCCGTTCACCGCGGCCGCCGACCGGTTCGCGACGCTGCCACGGACCGACGGGCGTCTGGCCGGCGGGCAAGCGGTGACGATGGTGATGCTCGGCGACAGCATCGTCAACGACATGGCGAACTCGGCGTTCGACGTGCTCGTGGAGCGGTCGCGACCCGGTGCGCGGGTGGATGTCGTGACCGCCGTCGGTGGCGGGGCGGGGATCGACAAGTGGAACCCGCTCAACGCCACCTATCCGTTCGTCAGCAGCACTGCCGCCGGCGGCACGCTCAAGTTCAACGAGGCGGTGATCGATCAGCGTCCCGACGTCGTCGTCATCGGCGGGATCAGCACTCCGGCCACGGCTGCCGGGTACCAGGCGATCCGCGACGTGATCGACAAGCTCCGGTCGTCGAGCGTCCACGACCAACTCGGCCATACGCCCGACATCCTGCTCACGACCGGGGCATTTGGATACGGGCCGTGGAGCAGCACGCTGGCGGGGAATCCCGCCGTGATCGGCAACGTCCGCGGCGACCCTGGCCTGGTGCCCGGTTCGGCGGCGTGGAACAAGGCCTGGTGCCCGACCGACCAACTCGATCCGCTCGCGCCCTTCGAGGGTGACTACCGGTCGAATCTCCTCCGGATCGCGAACGAGAAAGGGGTCGGATTTCTCGACACGATGGGGGTCTGGGGCGAGTACATGATCCTCGCCCAGGGGGGCACGCTCGGATCGCGGCACGTCGACTCCACCGTCTACGACGCTTACTTCCGCGACGTGATCCATGCCAACACCTATGGCAAGGAGCTTCTCGGGAGGACGTTGGCGGCGACATTCGCGCCGGTGCCCGAGCCGACGACGCTCGGCCTCGCCGTCGGGGCGGTGATCTGCCTGTGGTCGGTGCGCCGCGGCGGCCGCCGCCGGTCCGGTCGCTGACTTCCCAGTGTGATGACCCCGCGAATGGTGCGGCGATGCGACCTGGAGACCGTGCCATTTCGCCGCGCGGCCATCTGTTCGCCTGGGGCGGCACGCTGCTTTTCGGCGTGGTGGTGGCAGTGGTTGCGGGCCGGTTCGACGGGCGCCAGCCGTGGGGCGGCTGGGAGCCGAGTCACGAGCTCGACCGACCGGGCTATGGCGAGCGGATCGAGCGGGAACGCACGATCCGCACGCGTGCCAACACCTACTCGAACCTCGCCTATGTCCTCGTGGGACTGTATGCGGGGGCGCTGGCAATCGCGGATCGGCGTTGTGGCCGCGGCGAGATGGCCGGGATGTCCGACATCGATGAGAGGCCGGACCGAACCGATACCGCGCTGACGCTGTCATTCGCCGTCGCGATGGTCTGGCTCGGGTTGATGAGTGGCCTGTTCCATGCGTCGCTCACGCGCCTCGGTCAGCGCCTCGACGTCTCGGCCCAGTATCCGCCGCTGCTGGCGATCGTGTGCCTGGGCGCCGCACGCGGGCTGCCGCGGCGTGTCGGCGCGGTGCCGACGTGGACGGTGCTCGTCGGCGCGATGGTCGTGGCCGAGGGGCTGTTGTATCGCTACAAGTGGTCGATGTCGGCGACGACCGTCCTGGCGACGCTGATCCTCGCGGTGGGCCTCGTGGCGTTGGCCGAGCACATGGTCGCACCGGGGCGCCATCAGGCCGGCTGGTTCGTCGCCGCACTGGTGATGCTCGTCGCCGCGGTGGCCTGCCGGCAGCTCGACGTCGCCCGCCGGTTCACCGGCCCCGATACGATCGTCCAAGGACACGCCCTGTGGCATCTCCTCACGGCAGCGGCCCTCGGGGCGATGTGGCTCCACGAGCGGTCAGGGCGCGGGGGCAAAACGGTTGCCCGCTCATTGGGCGGGGGCTATGATCGCGAGTAGTGAACAAAAGTATTGATTCCGCCGATGGGGCAGCGGAAAGAGGAGGTCCTGATGACGTTTGAAGCGATTCGCAGTCGGCTTGCCGTTCGGCCGTTTCAGCCGTTTCGCATCGTGACCAGCAGTGGTGAAACCTACGATGTCCGGCATCCGGAGATGGCGGTGGTGACGAAGACGGAAATCGCCGTCGCCCGGGCAGACGACGACGGCACGCCTTCGCGCCTCGTCCTTGTTTCGACGCTGCATGTCACGGCCCTCGAGCCGCTCGGGACTGCCGGGGCAGCGTGAGCGGCTCCGAACCCTGTCGAGGAACCGATCCATGGCGAGCACGCGGCGTGACATGATCCGGGGAGGCGCGGCGGTGGCGGCCTCGGCGCTAGCGACCGGTGCCGTGGCGGCGGCAGACGCGCCGCTGGCCGTCGCCCTGGTCGGCTGTGGGGGGATGGGACGTGGCCACCTCGAGCGGCTCGTGAAGCGCGGCGACGTGCGCGTTTCGCACCTCTGCGACGTCGATGCCGAGCGGCTCGCAGCGGCGCGGAAGATCGTCACCGATTCGGGTGCGCCTGATCCGCACGCCACGGCCGATCTCCGCGAGACGCTCGCCGACCGCGCGCTGGCGGCAGTCTGGATCGCGACCCCCGACCACTGGCATGGCCCGGCGGCGATCCTCGCCGCCGACGCCGGGAAGCACGTGTATGTCGAGAAGCCCTGCGCTCACAACGTGCGCGAGGGGCGGCTGATGATCGACGCGGCGCGGCGCAACAACGTCGTGATGCAGGTCGGCACGCAGAGCCGCAGCGCCCCCCTGATCCGCAGCGCCATCGAGCGGCTCCGGGCCGGGGCGATCGGCGAGGTGCTCGTGGCCAAGGCGTGGAACAGCCAGCGGCGCGGGTCGATCGGCCATGCCATGCCGAGCGATCCCCCGGCCACGCTCCACTACGACCACTGGGTCGGCCCGGCCGCCTGGCAGCCCTATCAGAAGAACCTGCTTCCGGGCGTGTGGCGCTTCTGGCGCGGCTTCGGCTGCGGCGACATCGGCAACGACGGTGTCCACGAGATCGACATCGCCCGCTGGGGCCTCGGCGTCGATACCCATCCGGATGCCGTCGCCGGTCTCGGCGGGAAATACTTCTTCGACGACGACCAGCAGTTTCCCGACACGCAGTACTGTGTGTGGGAGTGGCCCGGGGCCGATGGCCGGCGCCGCCAGTTGGTCTTCGAGCAGCGCGACTGGTCGCCGTATGTCCAGGAGGGGCACGAGAACGGCAACGCGTTTTACGGCACCAAGGGGATGCTCGTGCTCGGCAAGCGGACCGGCTGGCAGCTCTACGGCGAGCGCAACAAACTCGTCGAGGAGGAGAAGGGCAACGTCGACATCGGCCCCCACCACGACGACTTCCTCGACTGCATCCGCCGCGGGGCCACGGCCGGCGCCCCGGGCGATCGGGCCCATGCCGACATCGAGGAGGGGCACCGCTCGGCTGTCCTCGTCCATCTGGGCAACATCGCCTGCAGCCTCCGCCGGACGCTCCGGTTCGACCCTGCGGCCGAGCAGGTCGTCGGCGATGCCGAGGCCGGAGCGCTGCTCCGCCGCGCCTACCGCGACGGCCACTGGGCCGTGCCGCGCGGCGTCTGAGCCGTAATTCACGAGCCGCGGCGACGCGATCGTGAGCATCGCGCAAGGGGCGTGTGAGGATCGCGCGAGCGCCGTGTGAGCGGGCGATGAGGCCGCGCGCGGATTGCGCGCGCGTGCGGCCGTCGTCCTCACCAACGGCTCACGTGGCTGGCCTCTCCTTTGCCCATGCCCGGCACGCGCCGGGCGTTGCCGTGGGCACGGGGCCCGCGGCGCGCGAACCCGCCGACGGATGCCCGGGGCGACGAGCCCGGACGGCCGTCGGCTCACAGGAGAGGGTGGCATGGACTGGCAGACCCCTGAACGCACACGAATCATACGGCGGACACGGACCGGATTCACGCTCGTTGAACTGCTCGTCGTCATCGCCATCATCGGCACGCTCGTCGGGATGCTCCTCCCGGCGGTTCAGGCGGCGCGCGAGGCGGCGCGGCGCTCGAGTTGCCTCAACAACATGCGGCAGATCGGCCTGTCGCTCCACAACTACCTCTCGGCCACCGGCAAGCTCCCCAGCTCGCGTCCGCCGGCGAAGACGACCCCTGCGTCGGTAATGGCGTGGCCGGTCGTCGTGCTCGATTACTTCGAGGAGGGGAGCCTGTCGAGGCTCTACGACAAGACCGTCGCTTGGAATGCCGGTGTGAACGTCACCGCTGGCACCACCGTGATCCCGCTGTTCGTCTGCCCGTCGACGGCGGGATCTTCGCGGCGTGCGGCGGCAGGCACCGGGACGGCGGTCGATGGCAAGGTGATGGGGCCGCTCGATTACATCGTCATGCATCGCCTCCGGCACCGCTTCTACACGGCCAACGGTCTGACGAATCCCGGTGGGACCGCCGATCAGGAAGGTCCGTTGGTGCTCGGTCGCGCGACCCGCGTCGCGGAGATCAGCGACGGCCTCAGCCAGACGATCATGATCATGGAGGATGCGGCGCGCCCCGACTTCCATCTGCTGAAGCGCAATCAGAATTCCGCGCTTCCGCGGCCCGAGGGATTCGGGTGGACCGACCCGGACGGTGCCTCGGGATCGATGGACGGGACCGACGCCACGACCGGGGCGATCAACGGGTCGAGTGGAACGGGACGGTGCATCATGACCTGCAATAACGACAGCGAGCCCTATTCGTTTCATCCGGGCGGCATGGTCGTGTGCATGGCTGACGGTTCGGGGCGCTTCGTCTCCGAGCAGGTCAGCGCCGACGTGTTCGCCGCGCTGCTGACTGCCAAGGGGGGCGACATCGCCAACGGCGAGTACTGAGCCTGGTTCGCTCGGGTGATGTGCGAGGCTCACGGGCGCCGGCACGACCCGGTGGGCAGTGACCCCTCGTTCTCCACGTGGCCCACGGTCGGTTCCCCGGCCGTGGGCCGCGTCGTTGACCGGCCGGCCTGGGTGCGGGAGACTGCCGCGCCGGGGGATCACCGATGGCCGCGCGGAACCGCACCTCGTCGTTCGTCGCCGCGCTGGTGGCGGCCGGGCTGCTGGCGGGTGTCACCCGGGGCGACGGGCCGGCCGTAGACGATGACGGCGCGGCGGGGGCCCGCGACCGCCTCCTCGGGCTCCTCGACGGGCTCGGTCCGCCCGCCGGCGACGCCCGCACGCGGGTCGCGAAGGCCAAGAGCGTCGAAGCGCTCGGCGGCGCGGTCGCGGGAGTCGTCTCCCTGCGGGTGCACATCAATCCCGAGTCGCGCGTCAAGCTCCATGCCGTCACACCGATCGGCGACCTCGTCGTCGGCCGACCGCGGACGGTGCTCGTCGAGGTCGTCAACGAGGCCGGGGTGACGGCGGCGCTGGTGCTCGAGGCGCTGGATCTGGCAGGGGGTACGCCGCGCCCGGCCACGTTCTGCACTGTGACGCTTGCCGACGACGAGCGCTCGTCGCCGCGCCTCACGGGCCAGCCGGTCGAATGGAAGCTCGCGACACTTTCGCTCGACAGCCCCGGTCGTCGGGAGGTCCGCCTCGAGGCCGACGTTGGGCAGGGAACGCAGGATCTCGGATTCCGGGCCACGGCCGACCTGCTCCTCCGGGGCGTGGCGGCTGATCACGAGAAAGGCAGCGACCGATGATGAGCGCACGCGCGGCGATGGCAGCGGCGACCGTGAGCCCGCGGAAGAGCGGGGCCGTCGTGGTCGCCCTCGCGTCAGCGGTCGTGTTGATGACGACGGACGCCCGGGCCGCGTCGCCGCGCGCCGGTGTCGAGCCGTTACCCGTCGTGGCCACCGTCGAGCGGCAGCCGCTCCTGGCCGCCACCACGCGCCTGGCCGCGGCCCTGGAGCAGGCCGGAGCGCCGCTGCCGGCCGGGCTCGTGGCCGGCCTCGGTAGCGCCGGCGACGACGCGGCGACCGCACGGGCGGTGCAGGCGGCGCTCGATCCCCTCTGCCTGTGTGCGATCGATCTGACCGGCGAGCGGCCACGCGTGGTGGCGGCCGATGGTCCGGTCTCACTCGTCGAGCAGGGCTGGCGGACGTTTCTCGTCAAGGTCGTCAATCCGCGGGGCACGACAGCCACTCTCGCCCTCGACAGCCCGCAGGCCGGCGCGCTTGCCAAGGCGAAGGCCGAGGAGATCGCCGGGCGCTGGCTGGCCTTGGCGACGATCGACAGGCAGCCGCTGGCTTCCGCCCTGTCGGGGCTCGATCTGGAATACCGGATCGTCGAGCTGTTTTCGCGCGAGGCGGGGCCGGCGTTCGCCCGGATCGAGTGCCGGCTCGACGGCGCCGCGGCCGCCGCCGGCGCCGACATGGCGTTTCGTGCCGTTGCCTCGCAGCCGGTCACGTTTCGCATCGCCGACGAGCCCGACCGGCCGGCGGCGGCGAAGATCGAGATCACCGACGGCGCCGGGCGCGTCTACCCGCCGCAGGCCAAGCGCCTCGCCCCCGACCTGTTCTTTCAGAAGCAGATCTATCGGTTCGACGGTGAGACGGTGCGGCTGCCCGACGGGGCGTATCGTGTCGAGTGCTCGCGCGGGCCGGAGTCGATTCCCGAGTCGGTCGAGCTGGTCGTGGCGGGCGCCCCGGCCGAGGTGCGCCACACGGTGCGGCGGTGGATCGATCCGTCGCGGCATGGCTGGTGGTCGGGTGACCATCACATCCACGCCGCCGGCTGCGCCCACTACGAATCCCCGACCGAAGGTGTCGAGCCGATCGACATGCTCCGCCAGTGCATGGGGGAAGACCTCAAGGTCGGGTGCTGCCTCACCTGGGGCCCATGCTTCGACTACCAGAAGCGCTTCTTCACCGGGAAGCCCGACGACGTCAGCCGGCCTCCCTACCTGCTGCGCTACGACATCGAGGTCTCCGGGTTCGGGTCGCACGTCTCCGGCCACCTCAACCTGCTGCGCCTCACCGAGCAGATCCCGCCGGGAGGCGACTCGAAGCACCACTGGCCCACGCTCGGCCTCGCCACGCTCCGCTGGGCGAAGCGCCAGGGGGCGGTCTGCGGCCCGGCCCACTCCGCCAACGGCCTGACCAACTCTGTCGGCCGGCTTCCCGGCACCGACGGCAAGGACGGGCCGAACCGGCTGCCGAACTTCGACATCCCGGCGTTTGACGGCATCGGGGCCAACGAATTCATCGTCGACGTGCCCCACGAGGTGCCGGGGCCCGACGGCCGGCCGGTGCCGGCGGTCGATTTCATCTCGACGATGGACACCGACCCGACCGCCGAGCTCACCATCTGGTACCACGTCCTCAACTGCGGCTACCGCGTCCGCGCC
Source organism: Planctomycetota bacterium (assembly GCA_016872555.1). Classification (NCBI taxonomy): domain Bacteria; kingdom Pseudomonadati; phylum Planctomycetota; species Planctomycetota bacterium. Next base: position 33,696 of record VGZO01000037.1, on the reverse strand, counting down.
AGCGGCGAGACCGACTTCCCCTGCATCTCCGGTGAGCGCGTCGGGCTGGGGCGCGTGTACGCCAAGCTCGACGGGCCGCTGTCGTTCGACGCTTGGGTCGATGCGATCCAAGCGGGGCGGAGCTACGTCAGCGACGGGGCGACACACCTCCGCGATTTCGCCGCCGACGTGCCGGGCCAGGGGATGCGCGAGTGTGGCGTGGCGGGGAGCGAAATCCGGCTCGCGGAGCCGGCCGAGCTGACGTTTACGGTGGTCGCGGCCGCGCGCCGCGCCGGTGGCGGCACCGTGCCCGTCGAATTGATCGAAAACGGGTTTCTCGTCGCCCGAGCGGAGATCCGCGCCGACGGCAGCGAACAGCCGCTGTCGTTCCGCCACCGCGTCGGCCGGAGCAGTTGGGTCGCCGTCCGCAGTTTTCCCGGGGCCCATGCCAATCCGCTGTTCGTCCTCGTCGGCGGTAAGCCGATCCGCGCGAGCGTCGACAGCGCCCGGTGGTGCGTTGCCGCGGTCGAGCAGTGCTGGAAGACGAAGCAGCGCAGCTACCGCGCCGAGGAGCTCGACGCGGCCCGCGCGGCGTATGACGTCGCCCGTCAGGCCTACGGGCGAATCGAGCGCGAGGCCGCGGCGGAGTGATGGGCGGTGTGTTGATGATCGGCGGTGGTGGTCTGGTTCGGTATCATATGGAGCGTCAGGTCGGAGACGTCGGCGCGGGAATTTCGGGTGCGTGCCGGCGTGGTGACCGGGTTGCGTGGGCGTCGCATGCTTGTCACGTGGTCGTCGCGTGATCGTCATGGGGTGATTCAGCCGATGCAGTCACGGGAAAATCGCTCAGACGCATCGATCGCGCACGCCACCGCGCGGCTGGCGCGGCTCGTCGCTGCGGCGATTCGTGCGCGAATCCCTGTCGTTGCCGGTAGGGGTGATGGCGGCGTTGGCAGCGCGGGAAGCGGAGGGCAGGGTTCCGCCGTCGCCGATCGTGCCGGTGTCTTGGGTGTCTTGGATCCGCTTGCCGCCGAGCTCGAGCGGTCGGATGGTTCAGGAGCGTCGGCAGTCGCGATCGTCGGCCGGGTGACGCCCCTGCTCCCGCCCGAAGTCGGGGCGGTGCTCATGACGGCGGCCTCCGGGGGCGATGGCCAGGCAGCCCTCGCCGCGCTGTATGAGCAGGCGGCTGGCGCGACCCATGCCGGGTGGCGGTTTCGGGTCGACCTGGTCTATCCGCTGCTCGTCTGCGCGCTGGCGGCGGCGGGTGTGGCGTCGCTGGCGTGGTGGTATGGGCCGCTCGTCGCCGCGGTCGACGACACGCTCACCGGTCCGCAGGCCGGAGCCGTGTTCGACGCCCGGCCGGTGGTCAACGTGATCCGGTGGCCCGTGATCGGTGTCGGCCTCCTCGGGGCGGCCGCTGTGGCAGCGCTTGCGATGACGTCGCGCGGGCAACGGGCCGCGACCGGAACGTCGCGCCTTGCCGACGTGATCGCGTCGTTCACCGAACCGGCCGCCCGGCGGCAGGCCACGCAGGCCGTCACCGAGCACGAGCGGCTCGTGCGCGATCAGCGCCAGCGGGCGTGGGGCAAGGTGCCGGCGATCGTCGGCAGCGTCGTCGCCGGAGCGGCCGTGCTGGTCTATGGGCTGGCGTTGTTTCAGCCCCTGGTCACGCTGTTGCTTCGTGTCGCGGAACAGCCCGCGGTCGCCGAATGGCGCGGTGCCGAGCCGGAGCGAGGGCGATGAGCACCGCCGCCGGAGCCGACGATGTCTGGAGCCGCCACGTGGCGGCCGCGGTCGCCAACCGCGCCGCGCTCCTGCCGCTGGTCGACGCGGTCGCCGATTCTCTCGACGCGGAGTCGGGGGCTGGGGTGAGCCGCCGCTGGCGGGCGGTGTCGGTGGCGCTTGCCAGCGCCGATCCCGCCCGGGCTGCGGCTGCCGCCCGCTCCGACCCGGCCGCGTGGCTGCCGCTGTTTCCCGCCACGGAGGCTGCCGAGAAGCGGCTCGCGCGGCTCCTCGGCGAGGCCCGCCGGCCACTCCTCACGTCGTCGCGGCAGTGGTCGGCACTGGTCTATCCGCTGATCGTGCTCGGTGTCGCGACGCTGGTGCTGTTCGCGTTGTCGGTGACGGTGATGCCGGCGTTCCGAAAGCTGTTCGACGATTTCGGTCTCCAGCTGCCGTTGGTCACGCGGGCCGTGCTCATCGCCACCGACCTCCTCGCCACGGGCTGGCTGCCGGCTACGGTCGCGGGGCTCGCGCTCCTCGCCGCCTGGTGGCTGGCGGTGCGCTACGGCCCGCGCGGGCCCACCGTGACCGCGGGATTCACGCAGGCCCTCGCCGGCCTCGTGGCCGCCGGTGTGCCGGCGGACGAGGCTGTCGTCCTTGCCGCTCGGGGTGTTGGGCAGGCCGGGGAGGGGAGCGGCGCGACGCCGCTGACGAATGCCGCGCGCGAAGCCCTGGGGTTGCCACCGGATAGCGCCGGGCGCGTGCTCGACGCCGTCGCCGAGTGCCACGCCGACCGGACGCGCCGGGCCGCCGACGGGATGGCCTGGTTCGTCGGGCCGGTGGCGGTCGGCCTGGTCGGCTCGTTCGTCGGCCTGGTCACCATGGCGCTGTTCGCTCCGCTGATCAAGCTTGTGGTGAGTCTGTCATGAGCGACTCCCGCCGCGATCGCGCGCTGCAGGGATGGTTCCCGTCGCTGGTGCCCCTCGTGCAGTGGCTCAGCGATTGCCTGTCACGTGCCGTGGCACGCGGTCCCGGGCGCCGCTCGGCGGCGGTGCTCCGCCTCCTCGCGGTGAGCGACAGGGAAGGGATTCCCCCGGCGCGGCTGCTCGCGGCGTGGGCCCGCGATGAACGGGGTGGTCAGGCCACGCGGGTGAAGCAGGCCGCCGAGTTGCTCGCCGCCGGAGCGACGCCAGGGGAGGTGGTGAAACGCGTGCCGGGACTCGTGACCCTCGACCATGCCGCTGCCGTGTGCTGCGGCGAGCGGCTCGGGCTGCTGCCGCAGACGGTGGCAGCGACGCTTTCCGCCGACGCGGCTCGCGACGGGACGGGCTGGGGGCGGTTTCGCGCCACTCTCGGCTACCTCGCCGTCGTCGTGTTCGTCTTTTCGTGCGTGGCGTTGCTCCTGGGGCTGCGTGTGATCCCGCAGTTTCAGCAGATCATCAGCGAATTCGACATGGGCGAACCGATGGCGCTCCGACTGGCGGCGGGCGTGAGCACCGTGCTCGGGTTGCCGGCAGCGGTCGTGCTCGTTCCTCTCGCCGTCGTCGTCGGCATGATCCAGGGGGTCGCCGAGATGGCCGGACCGTGGGCCGCGATCCCGGTGATCACCGGGTTGATCATCGTCGCGTGGCTCGCCTTCCGGACCGTCGTGCGGCTCGTGAGCCGCTTGATCGGCGGGTGGCTCGTCGCGCCATTCCGCCGCCCGTTTCGCCGTGCCGCCGCGCTGGATCACCTGGCCGTCGCACTCGAGGCGGGGCTGCCGCTGCCGGAGGCGGCGAAGGTCCTCGCCGATTGTCAGGGCGACGGACCCGTGGCCGGGAGCCTCCGGCGGATCGCGACGGCGACTCCCGATCTCGCCGCCGCCGGCCTGGCGACAGGCGCGGAAGCGGAGTTCTTCGCAGCCTCCACGGCGAGCGGCGTCGGCCCCTGGGCGCTGCACACACTCGCGCGCGAGGCTCGTGAGCGCGGCTCGCGGCGGGCCCTCGCGTGGAGTAGCGCGCTGGTGCCCGTCGCCGCCGCGGTGATGGGGGCGGTGGTGCTCCTCGAGGCACTCGCGATGTTCGTGCCACTGGTGCGATTGATCAGGGGGTTGGCATGACGACGTGCAACCGCCGGGTCGCGCAGCGCGGTCGAGTCGAGCGCCGCGGGCTGTCGAGCCTCGAGACGGTGGCGGCGCTGGCGATCCTGACCGTGATCCTCGGCTCGACGATGCCGCTGTTCGTGCGCCATCTGCGGCTCCTCGCCGATTCCCGCCACGAGCGGATCGCCATGGAGGAGCTCGCGAATCGGGCCGAGGTCTTGGCGAGCCTGCCGCCGGAAGACGTGGCGGCGTTCGTCGCCCGGCCGCCCCTTTCCGACCGCGCGCGCCGCCGGCTCCCCGGCGCGGTGCTGTCGGCCCGCCGGGAACAGCTCGGCCGCGTCGTCCTCGCGCTGTCGTGGGACGCACCCGGACGCGCCTTGCGGCCGGTGGCACTGGCGGTATGGTTGCCGTCGGCCGACGTCGCCCCCGGAAGGGAGGCTGCCCGATGAACCGCCGCGGTGCGTCGCTGGTGGAGTTGCTCGCCGTGATCACCGCCACGTCGGTGGTGCTCACGATCGGTGCCGGCCTGATCCACCGGGCGCTCGGCCTGCAGGCCGCGTCGCGGCACCATCTCGAGCACGACCGCACGGCACTGGCCCTCGGGCGCCGGTTCCGCGCCGATGTCCATGCCGCTCGCGCGCTCGACGGCACCGCCGCCGGCCAACGGCTGCTGCGGATCACCACGGCGCGGGGCGAGGCGATCGACTACCTTGCCACGCCGGCGGGGCTGCGCCGCATGGCGACGGCCGATGGCAGCCGTGCCACCAGGGAAGACTACCGGCTCGGCGCCGGGACCGTGTGGCGGGTCGAGGCCGAGGGCGCCCTGGTGCGCCTCACCGCCACGGGCACGGCCACTGGCGCGCCGCCGAGCGAGGTCGAGATCGTGGCCCACGCCGCCGGCCTCGGAGGTGACCGATGACCCGGCCTGCGGTCCTGCCCCGGCGCGGCGCGGTGATGTTCGTGGCGCTGGCCGCCCTGGCGACGGTGGCGGCGATCGCCGCCGCGATGCTCTCCGGGGCGCTTGCCGGCCGCCGCCAGCTGCGCGCCGAGCGCGACAGCCTCCAGGTGGAGCAGTTGCTCGACCTGGCGACCCGCGAAGCCCGGGAGCGGGGTGCCGCCGGCCACGGGGCCGACGGGATGCGGGTCGTGCCCACCGACGCGATCGTCGGCAGCGGCTCCGCCCGGATCACGACCACGGTCGCCCCCGGAGGCGACGGAGCCGTGCGCGTGGTCGTCGAATACCCGCTTGAAGGGCCGGTCACGATCCGGCGCACCCGAGAAGTCACCGGTCCCGTCTCCGCTCGATCCCCGTCACATGAGGAACAGTCGCCATGAACCACTTCCCGACCCCCGCGTTGCGGCGCGCCTTCACGCTCGTCGAGCTCCTCGTCGTGATCGCGATCATCGGCGTGCTCGTCGGGCTGTTGCTTCCGGCTGTCCAGGCGGCGCGCGAGGCGGCGCGGCGCTGCAGCTGCGCCAACAACCTCACGCAGCTCGGGCTGGCGCTGCACAACCACGAATTCAGCCAGGAGGCGTTTCCCCCCGGGGTCACGGGCGATCCCGGGCCGATCCGCAGCGTCGCCGAGGGGAGGCACGTCGGGTGGATCGTGCGTCTCCTGCCGTATCTCGAGCAGCAGGCGGTGGCCCGGCACTTCGACGAGGCGGCGGGGGCCTATGCGGAGGCCAACGCGCCGGTGAGGAAGCTGCGGATCCAGGTGCTTCTCTGCCCGTCGGATCCGCTCCGGGTGTTCGACCGGCAGGAGCCCGACATCGGGCACTCGACCTATGCCGGCTGCCATGCCTCCGCGGAGACGCCGATCGACACCGGCAACGACGGCGTGCTGTTTCTCGACAGCCGGATCCGGTTCGGCGACATCGAAGACGGTTCGTCGAACACGCTCCTGGTCGCCGAGCATTTTCTCGGCGGCGACGACCTCGGCTGGCTGTCGGGGACGCGCTCCACGCTCCGCAATACCTCGCGGATCGAGGACGTGCCGAAGCTCGAAGGAGCGGACGAGGCGGCACCCGACGCGCTATTCGTCGGCGGACTCGGCAGCTACCACCCCGGCGGGATCCAGGTGTCGCTCGCCGACGGCGCGACGCGTTTCATCTCGCGAACCGTCTCCCCCGACGTCCTCCGCCAGCTCGGCGCCCGCGCCGACGGCGAGCTGCCCGCCGACAACGGCGAGCGCTGAGAGGTCGCTTCACTCCGCCGCGACGGGGATGAACTGCACCGCGTCGATGATCACGTTGACATCCACGAATAGGCGTCCATACAGTGAAATTCCGGAATCGTGACGAGGTGTTTTCGTGGTGCGCTACACACTCGATTCGGAAACCAGCCGCCAACTCGGCAAAGCCACCCAGCCCGTCGAGTTGTGCGACCACGCCGGCACGGTGATCGGGGTTTTCTTTCCGGAACGAGGGGGACGCGGCCTACCCCCTCCCGGTCTCCAATCGTCGCTGAGTGCCGAGGAGATCGAGCGCAGGCGCAGCGCCCGAACGGGGCGCACGCTCGACGAGATTCTCCGGAGCGTGGAGCCGAGATGAGGCATTTCGTCTTCTGGGTTCCCGAGGCAGACGAAAAACTCCAGGCAATCCTCGCGGCAGCGGATGCGATGCCCGATCTCATTCGCGTCGTTCGGGAAGTCGACTTTTGGCTGGCGCGCGACCCGCTCGATTTCGGTGAGTCGCGATTCGACACGGTACGACTGGGAGTCGTTCGCCCGCTCGCCGTGCTCTTCGATGTGATTGCCGATCCGCCGACGGTGATCGTGCTCGACATCTGGCAGTACTGAGCGCTGGATACCGGGTCATTGACGGGGGCTGCCGTCTCGGCGACACGCCCGCCCGGCTGATCACCAGCCGATCCGCCGACGGCGAGCTGCCTGCCGACAACGGCGAGCGCTGAGAGGTTGCTTCACTCCGCCGCGACGGGGATGAACTGCACCGCGTCGATGATCACGTGGTCGGTCGTGCCCGCCGTGTCGACGACCACGCTCGTCGCCTTGCCGGCGGGGAGGACGAAACGGCCGAGGACAAACCCCGTCTCCGGCGGCTTTTCGCGCTGGTCGAGCGTCACGGTCGTCGTTCCGGCGGGTGACTCGATCCGTACCGGCACGGCGCGGCTGCGGTTGGAGGCCGCAGTGTAGAAGTAGCGGATCTCGTAGCGTCCCGCGGCCGGCAGGTCGGGAGTGAACCGGGCACGCTTGCGCCCTTTCCCCTCGCCGCCGTCGTGGAGGTAGTCGTCGCCGACGAAGCCGCCGATCGAGTGGCTCGTCGACCAGTCTCCCTCGAGCTCGGCGGCGGGAGTGTCGACGACGACACCGGCGAGCTGCGCTGCCTCGAGCTGCGGCTTCCGCGCCGGGCCGGTCCAGTCGAGCACCTGGCCGTCGGCACGGAGGCGTTCGGCGAGGGCTGGGTAGGGCACGTCCTGGACGGCCGTGCCGGCGTCGATCGCCAGCGCCGCCGCCGTCGCGGCCGACTGGCCCAGGACCATGAACACCGGCTCCATCCGGATCGATCCGTAGGCGATGTGCGAGGCGGCGAGGCAGACCGGCACGAGGAGGTTCTCGCACTCCTCCTTGCGCGGGCGGATGCTCCGATAGGCGATCCGGTAGGGGGACACGCCGACCTGGATGTCGCCTTCGTTGCGCACCGTGCCGTCGGCCGTCACGGTGCGGCGGACGTTGTGGGAATCCATGTTGTAGGCCCCGAGGCCGACCGGATCGTCGGCGACCAATCGTTGCTGGCAGTGGTTCTGGTTCATCACCATCTCCGACACCATCCGCCGTGCCTCGCGGACGTAGATCTGGTGCGGCCAGTTGTCGTTGTCGGTGAACTCGTCCCTGGCCAGGCCGAGGCGCTGGAACTGCTCGCGGACCTCCGCCGGCACGCGCGGATGGTTGGCGAGCGACCACATCAGCCCCTGCTGGTAGGCCCGGTGGTCGGCGACGATCCGCGCGCGGGTGGCGTCGTCGGCAGTCGGATAGGCGTGGTTGGCCCCGAGGTAGTCGGTGCTGATCGCGAAGTTGTTGTTGGTGTCGGTCTTGCGGTTGGGCATGAATACCGGGTTCCAGGGGATCCTCCGGTCGCCGGCCTCGAAGTTCCGAAACAGCATTTCGAAGGTCTTCTCGTCGTAGCCGGCCGGTTTCGGCCAGGGCCGCCGGTTGTCGGGGGCGTCGGTCGTGCACATCCGGAAGCAGTAGGCCTGCACGCGGGCGTCGCCGGCGCCGTCGGTGCCGGCCGGTTCCGGATCGACGAGCGCCACCAGGCCGCTGGTCGGATCGCCGGGCACGACGTAGGGATCAACGTCGTGGGTGAACTGGTGCTTCGTGGCCCGCGCGACCTGGATGCCGTTCAACGTCTCGCCATACACCGCGTTTGCCTCGCGGCCGACGTGATACGAAACCCCCGCCGCGGCCATCAGGTCGCCCTCGTACGTGGCGTCGATGAACACCGTCCCGGGAAACTCCCGCCCCGACACCGTCCGCAACGCCCGGATCCGGTGGCCGTCGAGCCGCGCTCCGCCGCCCACGCGGTCGAGGCGCTCGCCGACGATCACCTCGACGCCGGCCTCGGCGATCCAGTCGCGGTACACGTTCGCGGCGACGTGGGGTTCGAACGTCCACATTTCCTCTTCCCCCGGCACCTTGCGGCGGCTCTGGTAATCCTCCATCCGCTCCTGCCGCCAGGCCTCGGGCCGGGAATAGTGCCTGCCGATGCGCCGGTAGAACTCGCGTGCCAGCCCGCCGATCGCAGCCTTGTTGCCGATGTCGGTTGCCCCCAGGCCCCCGGTGGTGAGGCCGCCGACATGGCCCGACGGCTCGATGACGACGACGCTCTTCCCCATCCGCCGCGCCTGGATCGCGGCGATGATCCCCCCGCTGGTCGCCCCGTAGACGACGATGTCGCGGGGCGGCTCGGCGCGAGCCGACAACGACGCGGCGCCCGTCGTGACGGCGACCGCCAGCGCGATCGAAAGCCGCTGGAAGTGGCTGGACAACGTACGCATGAGAGGTCTCTCGGCGCAGGGAAAACCACAGCCTGGCGTTGCCCAGGTGGGACGGGCCCCACCCATTGTCGGCGTGCGATCAGGGATCGTAGCCGAGCGGTGAGCGGCCGAGCCACCGGCGTGAGGCTATGGGCGGCAGGGCCGGAATCTGGCCGGGCGAGGTGGTGCGTTGCGGCGACAGAGAATCCCGTCCCGAGAGGGGTTCGCCGTTGGGGCGGATCCGTGGCTCAGGATTCTGCCACTGGCCGACTCACCGTCTGGTGGCTCTTATTCCTTATCGCGGCGACGGTGTCGGGCGGCCGCGGCGTTTCCGTCATAGCCAAAGGGGTGAACTCATGATCCAGGGGTTGGCTTTGTTGGCATCGTCGATGCCGAATCTGACGCTGTTCCAGTACAACGCCGTCGACAACATCTTCTCGATGACCGTCGCGACGATGGGGGCCGCGGCGCTGTTCCTCTACATGTCGCGTGCCCACGTCGATCCGGAGTACCGGCCGGCGCTGCTGGTATCCGGGCTGGTGGTGTCGATCGCCTGCTACCACTACTTCATGATCCGGCACAGTTGGCACGGGGCTTACACGCTGGTGGACGGCAACTACAAGGCCACGGGCGCCGCGTTCAACGATTTCTACCGCTACGCCGACTGGATCCTGACCGTGCCGCTCCTGATGGTCGAACTGGTGGCTGTTCTCCGCCTCCACGCCGAGAAGGCGACGAACCTGCTCACGCGTCTGGTGATCGCGGCGGCCCTGATGATCGCGCTCGGCTACCCGGGCGAGGTGATCGCCGACCAGTCACGGTGGATGGAGCGCGTCATGTGGGGCGGGCTCTCTTCGATCCCGTTCTTCTACATCTTGTACGTGCTCTGGACCGAGCTCACCAAGTCGCTCGACAGCCAACCGCCGGCGGCGCGGAGGCTTCTCGAGATCGCCCGTCTGGTGATCCTCGTCACCTGGGCCGTCTACCCGATCGCCTACGCCCTCGGTGGCACCCCGGACGCACTGGCGGCAAAGGCCGGCACCGCCACCGCGGCCAGTGGGATCGTCGGTGCCAACGGCGTGGTCGGCCTGCAGATCGGTTACGCGATCGCCGACATGACCGCGAAGGCGGGATTCGGCGTGTTGATCTATCTGATCGCCAAGGCCAAGAGTACGAAGACCGCCGCGGGCGGCGACTACGCGGCGGCCTGAACCCGTGACTTCACGCAACCGCTGGTGGTCATGACATGCACGCGGCCTCGGTGATCCTGCTCTCGTGGGCGCTGATCGGGGCCGCGTGTTGCTTTCACCTCCCGGCCGCGGTCACGGCCGGGATCCTGGCCCTGCTCGTGGCGGTGGTCGGCCTGCCTCACGGTGCGGCCGACCACCGCTACGCCCGTCCGCGCCTCGAACCGCTTCTCGGAACCCTGTGGCTGCCGGTGTTTCTCGGCGGCTACGCGGCGGTCATGGCCTCCGTCGTGGCCGGTTGGGTTGTCGCACCGGCCGCCACGATCGTGGTGTTTTTCCTCGCATCGGCGTGGCATTTCGGCCGGGAAGAACCGCGCCCGCTCGGACCGTGCCGCCTGCGGCCGCTGTTTCGATTCGCTCGCGGGGGGCTCGTGATCTGGACGCCGCTGGTGGTCCACACCGCCGACGTCCGAGGAATCCTCGGGATCGTCGCCCCCGCGGCACCGGCGTTCGCGATCGATCGCTCCGTCGCCCTGCTGACGGCTTGCTCCTGGGCGCTGCTCGCCGTCGCGGCGGCCGGATGGATGATCCAGGGTCTGGCCGCGGTGCGCCGCGGCGGGCGGGTCAGGCGAGTGCTGCTGGTCGATAATGCCCTGGTCGCGTCGCTGGTAACGCTGTTCGCCCTCGTCGGCCCGCTGGTGGGCTTCATTGTCTATTTTTGCGCCTGGCATTCGGTCCGCGGGCTGCGGCGGCTCCGCGTCGAGCTCGGCGAAAGTTGGCCGGTGCTGGCCAAAAGCCTCGCGCTGCCGACGGGCGCGGCGATCGCGCTGATCGGGCTCGTGGCGTGGGTCGGGCTCGACACCGCGGGCTGGAGCCACGCGCTCATCCGGGCGACGTTCGTCGGGTTGAGCGCCGTCGCGATGCCGCATCTGCTGCTGCACGGCGTGGCACCGTTGTCGGAGTCGTCGGTCGTGAGCTCCTCCAACCGCGTGCTCGGCGCGGGGAGCCCCGCATGACCACGTCCGTGGAGTTCGACTACGCGATCGTCGGTGGCGGCCTGCAGGGCTGCCTCGTGGCCCACGCGCTGGCCTGGCACCGGCCGGAGGCGACCGTGCTGCTTGTCGAGCGCGCAGCCGCGCCGTGTGGCAATCACACCTGGTCGTTTCACGAGACCGACGTCGCCGCGTCGGCTCGCGGCTGGTTCGACCCGCTGGTCGTCCACCGCTGGCCTGGCTACCGCGTGCGCTTTCCCGGGCTGTCGCGGCGGGTCGGGATTCCCTACGCCTCGCTGACCTCCGATCGTCTTCGCGCGTCCACCGTGGCGTTGGCGAGCGGGAGTGGGGCCCGGCCGAACGGGCTCGTGATTCGCTGCGGTGAGCCGTCGGAGATCGTGTCGGCGACGACCGTGAGACTCGGCAGTGGTGCCGACGTGACGTGCCGGGTGATCCTCGATTGCCGCGGCCGGGCGACTTCGCAAGGAGGGGCGTGCGGATACCAGTCGTTCATCGGCCATGAATTCGAGACCGGCGGGCGGTGGCCGGCGTCCGAGCCGACGGTCATGGACGTGCCTGCGGACCAGGCGGAGGGGTTCGAGTTTCTTTACGAACTGCCGCTCGGGCCCGATCGGGTGCTTCTCGAGTACACGCGGTTCCACGAACAGCCGGGCTGCGACGACGGCCGGGCCAATGCCCTGATCGCGGCACGGCTGGCCGAGTCCGGCGTGGGAGCACCGCGGACGGTCCGCACCGAGCGCGGATGCCTGCCGATGCCGTATGACCCGGCAACCGTGTCCAGGGCACCGTGGCCTGCGGGCGGCTACGCCGGCGGGTGGTATCACGCGGCGACCGGATACTCGATGCCCCTTGCGGTCCGCTTCGCCGAGATCGTCGCCCGGGCCCATCCGGACCGGGTGGCCGCGGAGGTCGCCACGGCCGCCGCGACCGACCGGTACCGCCGGGGGTTCGCCCGGTTTCTCAATCGCCTCCTGTTCTGCCTGGTCAGGGCCGAGGATCGGTGGCGAATCTTCCACCGCTTCTACGGCGTGCTGCCGGAGGACCGGATCGCCAGATTTTACGCGCATCGCTTCACCTGCTCCGATGCGGCGCGGATCGTGCTCGGCAGGCCGCCGCTTGGTCTGGTGCCGCTGCGATTCGCGAGGTCGTTCGTCTCAACCCCCGGTCCGGTGCCGACATGACTGCCCAGCCTCTCGGTTTCTCGGGCCCCGCCCATGTCAGCGCGCGCACGCGGCACGGCTGGTCCAAGGCCCTCCGCCTCGCGCCCGATCTCTACCCGGGCGTCGGTGGCAAGCGGCTGCGGGCGGCACTGCTCGAAGGGGCTCATGCCTTCGCCGGCGGCCGCGGTGCGGCCCCGGGGGAATTCGTCGATGCGGTGGAGATGCTCCACGCCGGCGCGCTGGTGATCGACGACTTTGAAGACGATTCGCACACCCGCCGCGGCCAGCCGGCGCTCCACCGGGTGATCGGACCGGCCCGCGCGGTGAACGCCGGGAACTGGATGTATTTCCGGGCGTTGGAACTGGTGGCGACGGGGGGAGATCCCGGCCGATCGGCCGCGGTCGTGAGCCGATTCATCACCGTCGCCCGGCAGTGCCACGAGGGGCAGGCGATCGATCTGTCCACCCCCGTCGACGAAGTCACGCCGCGCGAAGCGCTCGTCACCGCGCTGGCGATCTCGCGCTGGAAGACCGGACGCCTGACGTCACTCGCTGCCTGGTGCGGAGCGCACGCCGCCGCCGGGGACCCCGACACGCTCCGTGCCGTGGCCGCCTTCGGGTGCCGGGTGGGAATCTGCCTGCAGATGAAAAACGACCTCGACGAACTGGCCGGGCTCGTCGATGGCGCCGACCGATGCGACGACCTCCGCAATCGCCGTGTCACCTGGCCGTGGGCGTGGGCCGCGGCGGAGCTGTCGGCCGGGAGGTTCGCCGCCCTGCAGCGCCGTCTGCGAGTGGCGACCGGAACGACGTGCGCCTGTCGTGCGCTGGCGCACGATCTGCTCGACGCGACCCATGGGCGGGCCGTGGCCGCGATCAATACCCGGCTGGCACGTGCGGTCGAGCGGCTCGCCGCCGCGGCCGACGGGGGGCGCGATCCCGGCCCCTTGGCCGCGGTGGCAAGCGCGCTTGTGATCGGCGCCGAGCCGGTGACGGCGGAGGCCGCTTCATGAGCGTGGCGACCGACGCCGGGACGGTGGCGCCCCGGTTGACCACCGGTCAGCGACGGCGTGCGGCCGTGATCGGCAGCGGGTTCGGCGGGCTCGCGGCGGCCGTTCGCCTGCAGTCGATGGGGTTCGACACGGTGTGCTACGAGACCCACGACCAACCCGGCGGCCGCGCCGCCGTCTACGAGGATCGCGGCTACATCTTCGACGCCGGGCCGACCGTGATCACGGCCCCCCACTGCCTGGAGGAGTTGTTCGCGCTCTCCGGGCGGCGGATGTCGGACTTCGTGCGCCTGTTGCCGGTGACGCCGCTGTACCGTCTCCGGTGGAGCGATGGCGTGGAGTTCGACTACGTCGCCGACGAAGCCGGTCTGATCGAGCAGGTGCGGCGGGTCAACCCCGCCGACGTCGATGGGTACCGCCGCTTCGCCGACTACTCACGGCAGGTGTTCGCCAAGGGCTACGAGGAGCTCGGCGCCGTCCCGTTTCTCCATTTTGCCGACATGATCCGCGCCGCTCCGCAACTGGCCCGCCTGCGCGCCGACCGGAGCGTGTACGCCACCGTCTCGCGATTCGTCACGGACGAGCACCTCCGCCAGGCATTCAGCTTTCACCCGCTCCTGGTCGGTGGCAATCCGCTCGAGACCAGCGCGATCTACACGCTGATCCACTGGATCGAACGGAAGTGGGGCGTGTTTTTCCCCGCGGGGGGCACCGGCGCGTTGGTCCGCGGCCTGGTGCGGCTGTTTCACGAGCTCGGTGGCACGCTCCGGCTCGAAGCGCCGGTCGACCGCGTCGCGCTCGAGACCGTCGGCGCCGCGACCCGGCATGTCGTCCATGCCGCCGGCGGGCCGCCGCAGGCCTTCGACCTGCTCGTCTCGAATGCCGATGTCCACCACACCTACGCCACGCTCTACCGCGGCGTCGCCGCCGCGCGGCGCCGGCAGCGCCGGCTGGAACGAATGGCGTGGTCGATGTCGCTGTTCGTGCTGTACTTCGGCACCGACCGGCGGTATCCGAATCTGGCGCACCACACGATCCTGTTCGGGCCGCGGTTTCACGGACTGCTGCGCGACATCTTTCACGGCCATCGTCTTCCCGAGGATTTCAGCCTCTATCTCCACGCTCCCACGATCACCGACCCGACCATGGCCCCGGCCGGGTGTGAGTCGTTTTACGTCCTCAGTCCCGTGCCGCACCTGGGCAACGCGGCGATCGACTGGGACGCGGTGGCCGAGGGCTACGGCGACGCCATCCTCCGCGCCCTCGAGCCGCACCTGCCGGGAGTCCGCGCGGCGATCGTGACACGTCGGCACGTCACACCGGCCGATTTTTCATCCCGGTTCCACGCCGCCCATGGGTCGGCCTTCTCGGTCGCACCTTCGCTCACGCAAAGCGCTTACTTTCGGCCCCACAATCGCGACCCGGACATCCCCGGGCTGTATCTCGTCGGGGCAGGCACCCATCCCGGGGCCGGCGTCCCCGGCGTCGTCAACTCGGCAAAGGCCACCTGTGCCACGATCGCCGCCGATTTCCATGTCGCGCCGCACTGACGGCCATCCGCCACCGGCCGGCACGACCTTCGTCTGCTCTGGTGACGAAGGGAAACCGAGCCGGTCTCTCGGGGCGTCCTCGGCCGGAGAGTCGATCCGGCGGCACAGCCGGTCGTTCTCGTTCGCCAGCCGCCTCCTCCCGGCCGCGAAGCGCGCCGACGTGGAACGCTTGTATGCCTGGTGCCGGTGGTGCGACGACGGCGTCGACGCCGCCCCGACGCCGCAGCAGGCCCACGCCTTCGTCGACCGGGCCACCGAGGATGTCCGCCGGATCATCGCCGGCCGGAGCGCGATCGCCGAGGAGAGCCGCTGGCTCGAGGAGCTCGTCGGCCGTCACGACCTTCCGCTCGCGGCGGCGCTGTCGCTCCTCGACGGCATGCGCTCGGACCTGACGCCGGCGGCGGACTTCGACGAGGCCGACTTGCTCCGCTACTGCTTCCGCGTCGCCGGAACGGTCGGGGTATTGCTGTGCCCGATCCTCGGTCTGGCCGATCGCGGCCTGCTCCCCCACGCCGCAGCGCTCGGGATGGGGATGCAGATGACCAACATCGCGCGCGACGTGGCGGAAGACTGGGGGCGGTCGCGCTGCTACCTGCCGGTCGGATGGACCACCGGCCTCCGTCCCGGGAGCGGCCCGCCCGACCCGGAGCGGGTGCGCCAGGGTGTGGAGACGATCCTCGGGGTCGCCGACGGCTACTACACCGCCGGGGAGTCCGGCATCGGCGGGCTCGCGGCCGATGCCCGCCTCGCCGTCCGGGCCGCGGCGCGGATCTACCGCGGCATCGGCACCCGGATCAGGAGCCGCGATCACCGGGTGCTCGACAGGCGCGTCCGGGTCTCGACGCTCGGGAAACTCGGGCTGTTCGCCGGCGCGTTGTTCGCGGGCTCTCACACGCGCCGGCGGGTGCCGCTCGACGACCGCGCCCAGGGGGCGCTCGCCGTGGCCGAGCGACTGTTGGCGGAATGTGAGGTATCGTGAGGGGGTGATCGAGCGTGCGAACCCCGATCGGGAGTGCCGACATGAAGTGGAGTGCCTGGAGCGTCGTGTTCACCGGACTGTCGTTGACGAGCGTGACGGCTGCGGTGCTGTTCGTTCTCGTGGCGATCAATCCGAAGGACGCCGCCTACGGTTCGACGCCGCTGTTCTATGCCGCCGGCTCGGCCGTGTCGGCGTTCACCTTCCAGCGGGCCTCGGCGTGGGCTGCACGCCGCGCCCGGCTGGCGGAGATGTGAGGGCTGCGGCGCCCCCCGGTCACGGGGCGCGATCGCCGGCGGGGCCGGCGGGTTGGTCGCCGTCGAGGTCGAACAAGAACCGTCGCTGCGGATCGGCGTGGGTCGACGACTTCCGCTTCCGGTCCGCTGCCGTGGTCTTCCCGAACAGCCCGCGGCGCACCGGATCCTGCTGCATCGCCCCGCGCCGGTCGCGGCGACTGCCGTGGCGCCGCGCCACGGCGCGGGCCTCGGCCCGGGCTTCCGGTTCGCCACGCACCGCCGCCAGCCGACGCTTCGCCACGCGGACTTCCGCGGCGTGGTCGACGATCGGCGCCGCGTAGTCACGCCCGACGAGGCAGCCCGCCCCCTGCTGCACCGCCGGAGGCATCGTCCACGGCTCGTGGAGATACGCCGTCGGGACGCCGGCCAATTCCGGCACCCAGCGGCGGATGAAGACCCCATGCGGATCCTGCTCGAGCGCCTGCTTGGTGGGGTTGTAGATCCGCAGGGTGTTGATCCCCGTCGTCCCCGACTGCATCTGCATCTGCGCCCAGTGGATCCCCGGCTCGAAGTCGAGGAATTGGCGGGCGAGGTACAGGCCGGTGGGGCGCCAGTCGAGCCACAGCGAGTAGCTGGCGAACGACACGAGCAGGGCCCGCATCCGGAACGTCGCCCAGCCGGTGGCGACGAGGCTCCGCATGCAGGCGTCGACGAGCGGGTAGCCGGTGCGCCCCGCCTGCCAGGCGGCGAGGCGCTCCGGGTAACCGCCGGGATCGCGGAGGCCGTCGGCAGCACGGAGCATGTTCGCCGATTCGATCGCCGGCTCGTCCTCGAGCTTCTGCATGAAGTGGCAGTGCCAGTGGAGGCGCGACTGGACCGCGCGGAGGCTCCGCTGCCAGGCCTCGGCAGCAACGCGCTGGCGGCCGTCGGTCGCCGTCGCGAGCTCCTCCCGCGCGGTCAGCCGCCGCGCCTCGCACGCCTGCCACACCTGCCGCAGCGAGATCGCCCCGAACGCGAGGTACGGGCTCAGCCGCGAGCAATTGGTGGCCGCGTGCACCGGGCTGCTGATCCCGCCGGCATACCCGCGCCCCCGGCGCGCGAGGAAGTCGGCGAGGATTCCCTCGGCCGCGCGCTGGCCGCCTGCTTGGCGCTCCCGCAGGTCAGGGGGCAGGCCGAGGTCGCGGCACCCGAGAAGCCCCGCCGATTCGAGGCGGCCGATCCGATCGCGGCCACCGCTGCCGGGGGCGCGTGGCACCGTCGCCTGTGGCGCGGTCATGCGCTGCTCCCAGAGGCGGTTCCAGCCGTCGCGCGACGGGAGCCGCCGGACGACGCCGGTCTGCGGGAGCTCCACCAGTTCGATCCCCACCTCGCGGGCCCAGCGGCGCACGCGCCGGTCGCGCGCGTAGGTGACGGCGGTCCCGGTCTCCTCGTGGGCGACCAGCAGGCCGAAGCCGAGCTCGCGGCGGAGCCGCTCGAGCGCTGCCACCGCCTCGCCGCGGCGGGTCACCAGCCGGATGCCGAGCGTGCGCAGGGACCGCTCGACGTCGACGAGGCACTCGCGCTGGAACTCCGTGTGGCTCGGGTGCCATTCGGGCTGCCCGAGGACCTCGGGCTCGTAGACGAACAGCGCCACGACCGCACCGCCGCGGGCACGGGCGACGGCGGTCGCCAGCGCCGCGTGATCGGTGGCGCGGAGATCACGCTTCAGCCAGACGACGACGGCAGGAACAGGAGCGGGCATTGGCGCGGCGGGTGTCGTGGTGTTCCCTCGCCGAAGGATAGGCGAGCCGGCCATGCTCGGGAGCCGTGGATCGGCCACGTGCGGGTACACTGCCGCCGAGCGGCATCCCACCGCGATCCCGCGAGCCGAAGTCCCGGAGGCCCTCTCGTGACCGCACCGATCACCGGCATCCTCACGCCCCACATGGTGCCGCTCGACGGCCAGGGGCGGATCGACGAGGACGAGCTCGCGCGGCTGGTCGACTGGCTGATCGGCAAGCGAGTCCACGGCCTCTACCCCAACGGCTCGACGGGGGAGTTTCTCCGGTTCACGGTCGGCGAACGGCGGCGGATCGTGGAAATCACCTGCCAGGCGGCGGCTGGGCGCGTGCCGGTGGTGGCCGGGGCCGCCGAGGCCAACGTTGCCGAGACACTCGCCGCCTGCGAGCACTGCCTCGACTGCGGCGCCCGGGCGGTGGCGATCGTGGCGCCGTTCTACTACCGGCTGCCGGCCGAGAGCGTGTATGCGTATTTCGCGGCGATCGCACGCGACAGCCCGATCGACGTCACGCTCTACAACATCCCCTTGCTCGCCTCGCCGATCGACGTGCCGACGGTGGCGCGGCTGGCGGCGGAGTTTCCCCGGATCATCGGGATCAAGGACTCCAGCGGCGACATCGGCCAGATGATCCGCTTGCTCGCCGCAGTACGGCCGGTGCGCCCCGAGTTTGCGGTGCTCACCGGCTGGGAAGGGGCACTGGTGCCGATGATCCTCGCCGGCTGCGACGGCGGGACGCACGCGACCAGCGCCGTCGTGCCGGAGCTGACGCGCGCCGCGTTCGACGCGGCCAAGGCCGGGGACCTGGCCACGGCGTTCGCGCTGCAACACCGGATCACGCGCGTGTTCGACGTCGTGTTCGGCGGCGCCGAGTTTCCCGAGGGGTTCCGCGTGGCGACCGGCGTCCGCGGCTTCAAGATGGGCCCGTCGCGCCAGCCGGCGACGGCCGAGCAGCACGCCGCCCGCGCGCGGCTCGCCGACCGCGTCCGCCGACTCCTCATCGAAGAGGGCATCGAGGGGATCAAGTAGCCGGCCGTGGAGCAGCTCACGACAGCCGGCCGCGGGCGTCGACCGGCAGCGGCACGAGCGCGTCGTCTTCGTGCCACCAGACCACGTCCTGGAGATTGACGCACGGGCAGACATGGTTGGGGATCACCGTCACCCGCTCGCCGACGCGCGGACGGTGGGCGCAGCGCGAGACGTCGACCTGGCCGTGCTCCTCGGTGAGGCGCGTGATCACGGCGTCGGGGTATTCGACGACATGGCCATGCCCCGACTGCGGGGCGGGGCCACAGGGGTCGCTGGTCAGCGTCTTGCTGCCGGCATCGAGGACGACCTGACCGGCGACGGCGTCGCTGACCACCGTGCACACCACGCGCGCGGCGCAGTCGGCGAGCGTGCCGAACCCGCCGCGGACGATGTTCATGTCGTTGTAGACGCTCGTCCCCGGCCGGATCTCGGTGCACTGTGGGATCAGGTGCGACATGAAGGCCGTCGGTGTCGAGCCCCCCGAGACGATCCGGCGCGACAGCCCGGCGCGGTCGAAGCGATCGATCGCGTCGGCGAGGCGCTCGGCGATCCCGTTCAGGACCGGTGCCTGGTCGTCCGGCGGCATCTTCACATGGCCGGGGTAGCACATGATCCCGTCGAGGCGGAGGCCCGGCAGCCTGTCCACGACGGCCGCCAGGTCGACCGCGGCCGCCGGCGAGGCGACGCCGGTCCGGCCGAATCCGACGTCGAGATCGACGAGGACGCCGATCGTGGTGCCGGCCGCCCGCGCCGCCGTGGACAACGCCGCGGCGGCGGCGGCGGTGTCGAGGCCGACGGACACGGCACCGTCGCCCGCGAGCCGCGCGAGGCGCGCCGTCCGCGCCGGGTCGACCGCCGGATAGGCCATGAGGATGTCGGTGGGCGCGCCGGCCGTCGCCATCACCTCCGCCTCTCCGACCTTCGCGACCGTGAGGCCGATCGCACCGGCAGCGAGCTGGAGGCCCGCCACGAACCGGCTCTTGTGGGTCTTGGTGTGGGGGCGGAGGGCGATGCCATGCCCGCGGCAGTAGGCGGCGAGCCGGTCGATGTTGCGCCGGGCGACGGCGCCGTCGATCACCAGCGCCGGCGTCGGGAGAGTGGCGAGGTCGGCGGCGAGGGGGTCGCCGGCGAGCGGCAGTGTCGTCGTGGCCATCGCAGGTTCCCGAAGAGAGTGGGCAGGGCAGTGCCGTCGTGGAGAGGGATCAGCTTCGCGGCGAAGGTGCGCTCAGCGCTGGTTGTCGCCGGCCCAGCGGATGCTCGACAGGCCGGGCACGTCGGTGCGGTAGCGCACGACCCGCGTGCGCTCGACCTCGGTGACATACACGGTGCAGCCGTCGGGGCCGCCGAAGCAGATGTTGCTCGGCTTGCTCCCGAGGACGTCGATCTCGCGGAGCACGTCGCCGTCCGGGGTGAGCACGGCGACCACGCCCTTGCCGTAGCGCGTCACGTGGAGGTTTCCCTCGACGTCGCAGCGCATCCCGTCGAAGCCATGGTCGGGAAAACGCTTCACGAGGCGTTTCTCGCCGAGCGACCGGTCGGGGAGGAGCGGAAACGCCCACACGTTGCGCTGGACGCTCTCGTTGACGTACAGCGTGGTGCCGTCGGGACTGAGGTCGATTCCATTCGTGGTGCCCATCGCCGTGGCGAGCCGGGTCGTCGTGCCGTCGCGGTCGATCCGCCACAGTTGCCCGGTGCCGTCCTTCCAATTCGGGTCGCTGGCGTAGAGCGTGCCGTCGGCGCTGATCGCCAGATCGTTGGGCTGGTTCATCCGGTCGTCGTGGGCGAAAAGCTGCGGCTCGCGGCTGCCGGGGGCCACGCGGAACACGTTGTGGTTGACGTAGTCGGCGATGAACATCGTCCCGTCGGCGCCGAACCGGATGCCGTTGCCGACGCTCGTGCCGGGCAGCTCCAGGAAGACGTCGGCAGCGCCGTGGGGAAAGACGCGGCCGATCGTCCCCTCGCGCGAGAGATTGACCGCGAACAGCATGCCAGCGCGGTCGCAGGCCGGGCCCTCGATGCCCGGCGTGAACGCCCCCTCCGGGGTGACCGGCTCGGCGACGAACAGCATGCCGTCGTCGGCGTTGTCGCGGGGCGGTGCCACCTGCCGCGCCCGCCGACGGGCTTGGCGCGGTTCGGCCGACGGGTTGGGATCGGTAAACGGCGGGCGGTCGAAGATCGGATCGGGCGCGACGCGCGGATCGCCCGCGGCTGTCAGCGCGTCGAGGAGGCGCGCGGCAAGTGCCGCCTCGACCGCGGCGTGCTCCGGTCGGCCGGCGACGTTGGTCACCTGCCAGGGATCGGTGCGCAGGTCATACAGCTCGACGGCCGGCCGGCGGGCGAAGGCGCGATCGTGGATCGCCCGCCACTTTGGCTCGTCGGCCCGGGCGACGAGCCAGGCTTTCGTGGGGCTTGCGTCCATGTCGGCATACACGGCGTACGTCTCGCGGGCGACGTCATCGGGATCGACGGCGCCTGCCGGTGGCGAGCCCATCGGAAAACGGTCGGGGGCGAAGTTCCGCACCAGCAGCCAGTCGCGCGTGCGGAGGGCACGGACGGGGTAGGGGAGGCGACCGTCGCGGGCCGCGGCGACGTGCCGCTCCCGGCCGATGATCACGCCGTCGCGCGCCGGATCGATCGTGCCCCCCATCGGCGCGGTGAGCTGCGGCAGCAGGCTCCGCGCCGTCAGGCCGGCGGGATGGGCCACGCCGGCGACGTCGAGGAACGTCGGGCAGAGATCGGGCAGCGTGACGAAGTCGTCGATCACGCGGCCGCCGACGCCCCCCGGCACCCGCGCCACCAGGGCCACCGCCGCACCGTGGTCGTAGACGTTGCATTTCCCCTGCGGCACGCCCGGCATCCCGTGGTCGCCACTGACGACGACCAGCGTGTCGTCGAGGATGCCGCGGGCCTCGAGCTCGGCGACGAGCGCGCCGATGATCGCGTCGACGGCCTGGACCTCGCCAAGGTAGTCGGCGACATCCTCGCGGACCTCGGGCACGTCGGGGAGGAACGGGGGCAGTTTTCCTTCGAGCGCCGCCGGGTCGATCCCCCACAGCGCCCTGCCCGACCCCTTCACCCAGGTGCGGTGGGTCGTCGTCGGGCCGCAGAAGAAGTGCCACGGGGCAGCGGCGGGGCCGTCGTCGAGGAAGGTCTTGAAGTTCGCCCTGAGCTCACCGAGTACCTCGGCCCGGGCGGCGGCCGGGTCGGCCCCGGCCGCGACCAGCTTCGTCGCCTCTTCCGACACGTTGTTCGGCCGGCGGCCGGCTTTCTCGTAGGCGTGGGTCTGGCCGCCGAACGGGGCGTCGGCCGGCTTCCCTGGGCTCCATACCTTGTAGCTCTTCCCGAGCCGGTACCCAGCCTGCTCGACGAGGCCTGGCCAGGTCGGGATCGAGCCGTCCCACTCCGCCCCCTGGAGGATCGCCCCGCGGCCGCACTGGAAGAAATGACGACCGGAGAGAAGGGCGCTGCGGCAGGGAGTGCAGGAGGGGGCGCTGACGAACGCGTTGCGGAACAGCACCCCCTCGCGCGCGAGGCGGTCGACCGCCGGCGTCGTGACGACGTCGTTGAGCGTCGGGCGGCCGTCGAGGCCGGCGTAGCAGCGCGCGTAGCGCCCCCAATCGTCGGCGAACACGAAGAGGATGTTCCAGCGCGGGGCATCGGCTGCCGCGGCCGGGCTGACGAGGCAGGCCATCGCGACGAGGGCCACCGCACCGAGGAGGCGCCGGAGGGTCATTTCGTGGGCTCCGTGGGATCGAGTCGGTCGGCGAGCCACGTCGTCATCCGCTCGAGGACCGCCGGCGCGATCGTCTCCTCGAGCGCGTCGTACTCGCTGATGGCGCCGGTCGTGCAGGTCTGGAACAGATGGTTGCAGCCGGGGATCGTCTCGACGGCGGAGTCGGGATTCGCCGCCGCGCGGATGGCGGCCTCGACCGGTGGACGGTTGAGGGGGGGATCGACCTGCACGTCCTTCTCGCCGAACAGGGCGAGCACCGGGCAGCCGACCTTCGCCAGGTCGGCGGCCGGATCATGGACGAGGAAGTGGCGAAACCACCGCGACGACAGCCGCAGCACGCCGCCGGCCGCGAGCTCCTTGACATCTTGCCCGTCGAGCACGGCGCCGCCGAGAGCGGCTTCGAGTCGCTTGGCGACCGCCGCGATGATCGGGGCCGGGTCGGCGTCTGGCGGTGCCGACGTAACCGCGTCCATGAGGATCGTCTGCATCGTTCGTTGGCGCTCGAGGCGCTCGGGGTCGGCGAGCCCCTCCGCGCGAAGCACGAGCGCTCCCTGCGACAACAGCACGCGCTTGCCATCCACGCCAGCGCCCGCCAGCAGCACGATGCAGGCCGTCTCGCGCCGCTCGGCGGCGACCAGCGCCGCGATCGCCGCCCCCTCGCTGTGGCCGACGACGCCGATCCGTGCCGGGTCGACGCGCGCATCGGCGGCGAGATGGAGCGACGCCGCCAGCGCGTCGCGGGCCAGGTCGGCGGTGGTCGCCGTCTCGGGATTGCCCCCCGATCCGCCGACGCCGCGGTCGTCGTAGCGGAGCACGGCGATCCCGGCGCGCGACAGCCGGTCTGCGATCACGGCGAACGGCTTGTGGTCGAAGAGCGTCTCGTCGCGATCCTGCGGCCCGGACCCGGTGACGAGGACGACGGCCGGAAAGGGGCCCGGGCCGCGCGGCAGCGTGAGCGTGCCGGCGAGATCGATGGCGTCGGTGTCGTTGCGGAACGTCACCTCCTCGGCATCGTAGGGAAACGGGCCGATCGGCGTCTGCGGGCGGCGCTTCGCCTCCGCGCCGGCGTCGATCACCGCCCCTTTGACGAGCACCAGCGGCAGCGTCGCCCCGGCCTGTTTCCAGGTTCCCGCGAGCGTGGTGCCATCCTCCGACAGCTCGCCGGAAAACTCACCGCGGACCGCCGGCACGTTGATCGTCCACTTCCGGCCGTCGACCGTGAGGCTGCCTCCGAACCCTCCCACTTCCTGGGTGACGCTGTCCATCCACACGCGGCGTTTGCCGTCGTCATCGAGCTTCACACGGAACCGCAGCGCGAGTTTCTGGACGACGGCGTTGAGCGTGCCCGTCCAGACCTCGTCGGCCGGGGGCGGGAGCGGTGTGCCGTCGGTTCGGCGGAAGACGAGCGCCAGCTCGGCACCGCGTTGCTTCCAGATACCCGTGGCGACCCCCTTGGAGACTGCGCCGGAGTAGGCCGCCGCCGAGGCGGGCAGGTCGAAGGCGAGGCGCTCGCCGTCGTCGACGACCGTGGCGAGCTCGAAACGCCGGTCCCCCTCGTCGATGCTCCGCAGCCGGTGTTTCGCGGTGCCGTCGGCCCCGGCGACCGATTCGATCACGAACCGGAACTGCCTGTTCCCCGCCTCGAGCTCGCCGTACCACTCGGCGGTGCCGGCGGCGTCGTCGGCAGGCTGCCGGGCATGGCCGACCGGCCCGACGGCGAGCCACAGCGCGATCACGAGGCAGGGCAGGGCACGCCGCATCGGAGACTCCGCAGGGGTGAGGGACGACCACGTGGCGGCGCCGGTCACGGCACCGGCACGAAGCGCAGGTAATCCAGACCGAACATCCAGGCCTTCGTCGCCGCCGGGTTCTCGCCGACGATCTCGACGGAGAGCGTCGCCATCCCCGGCTCGAGATCGACCGTGGCGATCGGGATCTCCGCGGTGTGGACGACGCCTTCCTTGTGGTACAGGTCGAGCGGCGGGGCGGCAGGGGCGTCGTTCCACTTCAGGCTCACGGTCCCGTAGTCGTGGGCCTTCGTGCAGACGGCGCGGACTTCGTGGCGCCCGGTCACCGTGACCGGCACCGTGAACACCAGGCGACCTCCCGGCCGCGCGCCTGTCCACCATGTCTGCGAATTGCCGCTCCAGCGCCCCGCCTTGAACGACTCCATCCCCTGCGGCCGGACGTCGCCGGCCGACTTCGAGGCGACGTCGAGCTGTTCTCCTTCGATCGCTCCGGGGATCCGCCCGTCTTTCGTGAACGGCGGCGGGCCCTCGCCCGGCAGCGGCACCTGCGTCGGATGCCGCAGGTAGGCGACCAATGCCACCGCCGACGCCTTGGGAAGCTGCGCGAGTTGGTTTTCCGGCATTAGCGACAGCGGCGAGAGGACGCGCTGCTCGATGTCGGCCACCGGCACGGTGACCTGCTCGGTCGGCGTCTGGAGCGTGACCGCCTCGGGGGACTCGCGGATCACGATCCCGGCGATCGACCGGCCGTCGGTCGTGACGACCGTGGTCGTCTGGTAGTCGCGGCCGACGACCGAGCTGGGATCGAGGAGATTGGCGAGCAGGTATTCCAGATCGGCGCGGTTGGAGCCGGTCAATTCCGGGCCGATCTTCGCACCTGTGCCGTGGAGCGCGTGGCACGTGCCGCACGTCTTGGCATACACCTCGCGGCCGTGCGACAGGTCGGCGCCGTCGAGCGCCTTGGGGCCGAGCAGCTTTCGCCACGTGGCGAAGTCGGCCTGACGGTCGGCCGGGGTGGAGCGGATCGTGCCCCACACGGCGTTGAGCTTGGCGAGGACCGCCGGATCGGCCGACCCGGCGAGGCGCTGGACGGTAAACGCCGACAGGTCGCCGCGCGGCACGCGGCCGGCGTCGATCGCGTCGAGCAGGGCGATCGTCCAGGGCGCCCGCGACACGAGCGTGGCGATCGCCGCGGCCTTGGCCTCGGGCGCGAGCGTCGCGTAGGCCGCCAGCAGCGCGGCGGGGGTGCGGTCGTCGGGGATCGCGGCCAGTGCCGTCACCGCCCGCGTGGCCACCGGGGCGTCGTCGAGGAGCCGCTGGAGGACCGGCGCCGTCGCCGGATCACGCGCCGCCACGAGCGCTTCGAGGGCCTCGACGCGGCGCTCCAGGGCCGCCTTCCGATCGGCGAGCACCGCGCGCAGCCCCGGCAGCACGCGCTCGTCGCCGAAGCGCACGGCGACGACGTCGGCCAGCCGGCGCACGTCGGCATCGGCGTCGCCGCGGAGGGCGTCGTATCCCGCCGTCCAGGCCTTCGGCATCGGCATCCGCCCGCGGGCGGCCAGTGCCGCCACGATCTCGTCGAGCATCCACCGGCGGTCGGCCGACGAGGCCTTGGCGAGTGCAGCCACCAGCGCCTCGTAGCAGGCCTCCTCGCCGGCCGCCCGGCGGACGATGAACCGCGACACCGTCGGGATCTTCGACCGGGCCGCCAGCGCCAGGGCCCGGGGCGGGTCGACGACGACCAGCGGCTCGACGACATACCAATTCATCAGCGGCAGGTTGTGGTCGTCGGCGTCCTCGGCGTGGGTCACGAGCGCCTCGGCCACGGGCCAGCGCGCCGCGGGCGGCAGCCGCAACAGCGCCGAGCAGAGCTCGAGGCGGACCACCGGCGAGGGATCGCCGAGGGCGAGCTGCGTGCCGCTGGCGACGAGCACGTCGACGGGGATGTCGTCCCGCTGGCTGGCGAGGCGCACCGCCCAGCCGCGCACGGCCGGATCGGGATCGCCGAGCAGCTTCTCGAGGCCGGCGGCATCGAGCAGGCCGGTGACCGACAGGGCCCACACGACACGCAGCCGCTTGGCCGCCGTCGAAGCAGACTCGAGCGCCCCCCGGAGCCGCGCCGGAGTGTCGCTCGCGAGCCGGCCGGTGGCGGCGCGCTCCTGGAGCAGGCGCCGGGCATGGCGCACGAACCAGTCGTTGTCGCTGGCCAGGTGGGCGACGAGCTCGGCATCGGTCGCCTTGCCGAGATCGACCTTCACCCCCTGCGGACGGCCGTAGCTGACCTTGTAGATCCGGCCGTTGCCCCGGTCGTGCTTGGCGAAGTCGTGGTGGTGGCACTGGTTGGCGTCGTACCAGTCGATCAGCACCATCTGGCCGTCGGGCCCGGTCTGGAGCGAAATGAACTGCGACCAGGTGTCGTTGGCAAACAGGAAGTCGGGGTCGCCGTCGCCGACGTAGCCGCTCCCGGCCGGTTCCAAACGGTCTTGATTGAGCCGGGCGCCATGGATGTTGTTCATGAACAGCTTGCCGCGGTAGCGCTCCGGCCACGCGCCGCCGAGATACACCATCGCCCCGCAATGGGCATGACCGCCGCCGATCGCGTCGGACTTCTCGCGGTCGGCGTTGTTCCACTGGCCGCCGGTCCAGTGGCGGTGGCGGGCGATCGTCTTGATGTCGTCGTAGGTGTGGGGATTGAAGTGCTGCCCGGCCTGGCGCTGGTAGCGCGCCAAAGGAATCACGTGGTACAGGTGCGGGATCACGCACGCGGTCTGGAAGGCGTGGCCGAGGTCGTTGAAATCGACGCCCCAGGGGTTGCTCGTCCCCTCGGAAAAGACCTCGAACAGATGGCGCGTGGGGTGGTAGCGCCAGATCCCGGCGTTGATCCGCTTCCGCGCGTCGTCGCCGGCCCCCGGCTTGCCGACGTTGGAATGGGTAAACACGCCGTGGCAGCCATACAGCCAGCCGTCGGGCCCCCAGATGAAGGCGTTGAGCGTCTCGTGGGTGTCTTCGTAGCCCCAGCCGTCGAGGAGCACCTCGGCCGGGCCGTCGGGGCGGTCGTCGCCATCGCGGTCGGGGATGAAGAGAAACTCCGGCGCCGCCCCGACCCACACCCCGCCGAACCCGACCGCGAGGCCGCTGACGAGGTTCAGCCCGTCGGCAAACACCTTCCGCGAGTCGAGCGTCGAGTCGCCGTCGGTGTCTTCGAAGATCAGGATCCGGTCACGGGCCTCCTCCTTCGGCACGCGCTTGGGATAGGAGTAGGCCTCGGCCACCCACAGCCGGCCGCGGTCGTCGAAGCACATCGCGATCGGCTGGCAGACATCGGGCTCGCCGGCCAACAGCGTCACCTGGAATCCCGGCGGCAGGCTCATCGCCGCGGCCGCTTCGGCGGGAGCGAGGCCATTTGCCATCGCGCGCCGGCGGCGCGGCTGGGCGGCTTCCCAGTCGGCGAGGCTCACCGCCTTCCGCGCCTGGGTATGGAGAAACGTCCCCTTCTTGTTCGACACCAGCACGTCTGCCCGGCCGTCGCCGGTGGCGTCGCCGACGGTCACCTGGACACCCACCCCGGAGTCGTCGTGGATCAGGTGCGGCACCAGCTCGACGCCGTCGGCCGAGCGCGTGGTGCGAAACCAATACACCACCGCCGCCGCGTCGGGCTCGGGGTCGCCTTTCGCGCCGTGGGCCCACCAGCGCTTGCCGGTGACGACATCGTCGACACCGTCGCCATCGATGTCGGCCAGCGCCAGCGCGTGGATCTGCGAAAACGCCACGCGAAACGGATTGTCCGACGGCGCGTCGCCGGTGATCGGGCGCTGTTCGAACGAGCGCGTGCCATCGGCGGCGCGCGACTGCCGGTACCAGGAGAGCCCGTAGCCGTGGGCGGCGAGGCTCGTGATCACGTCGGCCAGGCCGTCGCCATCGACGTCGCTGACGAGCATCTGCGCGCCGCCGGGGCGCGAGAAGGCGACTTCGTTCCGCTGCCAGAGCGGATCGCCGGCGAGCGATTCGGGCTGGCGCCACCAGCCATTCTTCTCGAGGATGTCGGGGCGGCCGTCGCCATCGACGTCGCCGACGCCGAGGCCGTGGGTGAATTTCCCTCCCGCCACCTGCGGCGAGATGCGATGAAACGTCCACGGCTGCCGCGGGTCGGCACCGGCCGTGGCATAGCCGAAGAATCCCCCGACCGAGCCGACGATGTCGGGCTTCCCGTCGCCGCTCACATCGGTAAACGCCGGCGACTCGTTGTCGAGCTCGGCGACGGCGACATGCTTTTTCCAGTGACCCACACCGGGGTCCTTCCCGGGGTTTTCGAACCACGACGCATCCTGACCCGGGAAGCCGTAGAGCACGATGTCGTTGCGGCCGTCGCCGCTGACGTCGCGGACCCAGACGAAAAAATTGTCGGAATATCCCGCCGGGTCGAACGGCTTGGCGGGCATGAATTCATGGCGCTCGGAAAACTCCGGACCGCGATACCACCACGGGCCGGCGACGAGGTCGGCATGGCCGTCGCCGTCGAGGTCGCCGATCGCCGCCCCTTCGGCGACGAACGACCGGTCGAGCGCCCGCGTCGAGAACGTGACCAACTCGCGCGACGATTCCGCGGCCGACGCGGCGAGCACGCCGGTCACGAGCAGCGCCGCGGCGGGAGCGAACGGGGAGCGAAGGGCCATTGGAACCTCCACGGGAACGGCGCCGCTGCACCGCGGGAGGGCGATCGCGTGTCCCCCCGGTGGCCAGCGACACCGCAAGCAGCGTAGCCCGCGGCGTTTCCGCAGACAATCGCGCGCCGGCCTCGGCTCAGCCGGGCAGCCACGCGGTGTTGGCATGCACCTTCCCGGCCGGCGCGTAGCCGAGCGGGGCGAGCACGCGCTCGAGCCACGCCTCGGGGGGCCGCTCGAGGAGCAGTGCCGGTCGCCAGCGTCCGATGAGGCCCAGGGCACCGGCCAGCGCCTCCTCCTCGGAGCCCTCGACGTCGAGCTGGACCACGTCCACCGGCCGGTCGGCGGGGATCGTGTCGTCGAGGCGCACGACCGCCACGCCGTCGGGCCCGGCATCGCGCGCCGCATCGACGTGGCTGGCGCCCCCGAGGGGAGTCCCTTGCTCGTCATGGGTCACCAGCGCGACGCGCCCCGCGGCGGCGCCGAGCGCGGCATGGTGGAGGACGACGCCGGTCAACCCGTTGAGGGCGATCGTGAGCCGCGCACAGGCATGGTTTTCGGGATTCGGCTCAAACGCCCACACGCGTGCGCCGTCGGCGAGGCTCCGCGCCACTGCCGGGAGGAAGTCGCCGAAATAGGTCCCGGCGTGGACCACGTCGCCCGAGCGGCGGTGGGCGATGATCCAGGCGATCGTGTCGGGCTCCCAGACATCGCCGGCGAGGATCCGCCGGGCAGCCGGTCGGTGGCGGCTGGCAGCCGGCACGCAATACAGCCCGTGGACGTTGGCGGCGACGAGGCACTCGAGCGGCGCGCCGGGCAGCGGGGCGAACGTGTCGCCGGTGTGGGATGTCATGACGATGCCTCGGCCGAACGCGGTGGAGCGGTCACGGTACCGCGCGAGGGCCCGGCCTGCATTGGAAACCTGATCCAGGCGGTATGAAGGTCACCGCGGCCTTGGCCGAGGAGACTTCAAGGGCGACACGACGACCGAGACGGCATAGCCCGGAGCCGGTGATCGCGAAGCTGCTCTTGGCTCGAAAGGCTGAAACTGATGCCCGGGCCAGCGCCGGGGCAACGCCGGCCGCGGCGGGAGGCGACCGGCCCGAACGCTCAGTTCGTGGAAGCTGGGTCGAACGGCAAGTCTTCGGGGGGCGTAGACGCCTGCGCAGGGGGTGCGATATACTGCGGTCTGCGCTTGTGATTCACCCGCGGGGCCTGGCTCGGTGCGGACTGCAAGTCGCGACGGAGGTAAAGCTTCGGGACGCTCTTCGCTTCGTGGCCCAGGTGCGTTAACAGGCGCGCTGGGACGTTTATACAGACTGTAGAAATACGAGTTCGCAGGCTCTGGTTTTATGCGGTGCATAGGATGACGACCTCTACCGTGGAGTCCAAAGAACGTCTGACGCGACTGCTGCGGTTCTCCCGATGGTGTGCAGTTCTCCCCGGTGCGCTCGGGGTCAGCGGGGTTTTGGGGTGGTATGCAGCCGGGGGGCGTACGGAGGATGTAGGCCCATTTTATGTGCTTGGCATTCTCGCAATTGGCCTGGGACTGCTTCTGCTCCCAGTTGGCTTGGGATTGGTGGTTCTTGCTTTACGCCGAGGTGCTTCGAGCCGGGCAGTTGTCTTGGGCATTTCAATACTGCTTGCTAACCTTCCACTCGCTGTAGTGTGCTGGAAGATGGCAGGCTCTTTACTCGATTTGCACATTGTTACGATCACGAATTCGGCGGATCGTGTTTTAGGTCCGGTTCGCGTTTGGATCGAGCCGGCACTTGCCCCAGATCATTCCGTTGAATTTGAGGCTCTGCAGCCCGGCGACACTCGCACATGGGTTTTGCATTATTCGAACGAGGGAGTAGCGACCTTTCGGGCGCAAGATGGCTCTAACACGATCGAACCAACTGCGGACGAGCCTGTCTTTCTCGGCATTGGTCAGCCGATGGAGGTCCAACTAGAGTTTCACGACAACGGTGAGTATAAACTTAACGGGGCATTTGCCAGACGGTGGTGGTGGCTCACCGCGCTCCGGAATTGAGCACTCCGGCCGAGATCAACCTGCGAACAAGGCGGTGAACGGGAGCCGCCGGTGACGCGGCTTTTGAAATCATAGCTTTTTGGCGGCGGCCCCGTTACCGCGGTCGTTAGCCGAAGGTGGACCGATGGCATTGACCGTACTCGACCAACTTGCCGATCACGTTCATGCGGCGCTGAAGGCTGCTTTTTCGGAGCTGATCCGCGCAAACCCGGGTCAGCACTTCTATGCTTTCGCCGTGTTCACGGACGATTCGCTTCAGTTCATACACCCCGCCGCCAACACGGAGGAGGCCTTGACCGCAACTGTCCAGCGCTACCGGGAGACCGTAGATCCCAAGTATGGGTCAACATCGACTCGCGCGGGAATGCGGTGGTCGTACGGCGACTGGGGTCACTTCGCGAATTTCGGCGAGGAGCATTTTGCGGAGATCAACGAAGCCCTCATCGAATATATCGATGGGCCGGAAGAAGAGTTCGAAGCCCGGATCGACTCGCTTTGGGCCGCAGTCTTGAGCGGATTCCAGCGGCTGGAGAAAGACGGCTTTTTCGGCTCAGGGCCTGAGCGCTCCAAAATCACATTGGCATTGGTCGGCGACCTAGATGGGGAATTGGTCAATAGCTGGGTTTCGGCGCTTAATCCGCCAGATGTAGCCAATCGTTTCATCAACTGGAACGCTGACGCACCGGATGACACGAGCGAAAACGGCTAACCAGCCGTTGCACCTGACGCGGCGGCATCTCGGGTTTTCAGGGTTCAACGTGTCACCAGCCGCCGCGCAGGTGAACGGTGTCGTTACGCCACGACCGCAATCGATTCTTTCGACACTCATTGGTGAGGCACTCTGATGACCATCTGGGTTGGCCGCTTTCTGTCTGGATTTGGTGTGTTCCTTGGGATCTCTGGTGCGATTGTTCGACGCATGTACGACTCAGCACAGTTCGTCGAGGTGTTTGGGGTTGGCCGATGGTCTGTGATTGTTGTTTTTGGCATCGCGTTGGCATTCATCGGTGCGGGTTTTTTGATTCTCAAGAAGTCCGGCGACATGAAATGATCAAGCGTCCGCGGACGATGGGCCAACTGGAGTGCTGTGACTCCGACAAAGACCACGTGGTCGGGCGATCCAGCATCAATCGGGAAACGGCTACGCGGACCATCGCTGGCGGATATATTCCCGGTCAAACGCAATCGCCGCAGAGAATGTGGCGTAACCAGGGCGTCCACCCGAGCGGCGGATCGGGGCGGAATCAGAATGGAGAGTCACTTGGCCGCCGCCGGGTGACGCCTGTCGTTACCCCTGAGGGATGATTCCAGTTTAGACGATGCACACGATTTGCTGTCAAATCCAAATGGACAGGCTTGAAACGTTGACAGAGGAATGCATCAACGACCTCATCCAAACTCTTTCGAGTCAGATACTGAACGTTACATCGGAATCAGGCGACGACAATGGTCGCTACATCAACTTGTTTGTGGAGTCAGATGATGCCGTCGGAGCCTGGGATGCAATGAAAACCTCATTGCTTGCCGACAGTATGGTCGGAAATGAGATACGAACTGCGGCCATCGTTACCATGACTGGCCGGAACGGATGGGACGACTACCTTCTACTGCATCATTTTGATCCGATTCAACAGCTGGACACGATCCAAGACATGGGGTAACAATGGATTGCAGCGAAGCGGCGATGACGTGCACCATCATTGGAAAGTTTCCTTGGCGCCGCTCGCTGAATCCAGCCGTTCGTGCATTGGGCGGAAGTGAGCGTAGGATGAGGGTAGAAATCTGATGAAAACTGCCGTCGTACAAATTGCTTCATTCTTGTTCGTTGCGTTGACGCCATATGCAAGTTTAGCCGCCTTTCCGTTGTATGTGATGGCAAACCTTCTACTAGGTCCCGCATCGCTTGTTTCGCTACTCGTAACCTCGCAGCAAGTTGGTAACACGCTCGAATTCTCCGAAACAGGATTCGCACGTCGAGTGTTCCAAGCGTGGTACTGGTCCAACGTAGGGATAGCAATTCCATGCATTAGTGTTGCCTTGTACCTTTTCATGTTCGGATTGCAGCGGGGTGACCATATTGTGGTACGGCGTGATACACGCGAATTGAGCAGGCTTTCTGGACGAATCGACTTATTGATTGGGCACTCGAAGAATGACGCTGATCCCAAAGGAATCAAAACGTTGTTGGCGTACATCATGTACGATCCATCGCGGGGATACGAAAAACTCGACGAATCGATTGGCGACGGGCGCGATGTCTCGGTTACCAACATTCGCCTAAATGCAAAGGGATCAAATACCTTCTCCTATGGATCGATCTGGAATCGAACCAGCGACCTTTTGGCCGTACAGGATCGCGAGTTTTCGCGGAAGGATGGCAATGTCTTTCTGATCCTGCAGACAGGTTCCTACCCATACGATATCATTCAATTGCCTGAGACTTGCCATGCGACGGAAATTGATGGAGTGATTCGGTTCGCGAAAGACCAATGCGAAAAGATGGGCGAGACTCGCTTGCGGCAACTCGCAACCAGATAAAGCACGAACAAAATGTTGGACCGAAGCCCCCGTCGGTCCGTTTCGAACTTTAGAGACCGTGATGGCGGGGGCTCGGTCAACATGGTCGTTCGGCGAAGGAGAGACAGTGGCTAAGCAACATAAGATTGGACTAGCAACCATTTGTCTTCACATCAGTGCCGCGTTGTACGTTATCGTTGGCTTGGTACTGTTTCCGTTGTTCCTTTCCGACGACGAAACAAGCCTTGGATTTCCATTTGCGGTTGTTATGTTATTGCTTTGCCTCGCCC